>JAZQOD010000272.1:0-16224 GCA_045627685.1 Prevotella sp.
GATGATGTATCGTGCTAACTTCCAACTCCACACTGCTATCCGCATCCTCAAACCAATACATCACTTCAAGGCACGCTCAGCCGAGGAAGTGTACGATGTCATCAAGGGCATCGAATGGGAACAGTATATCCAAGCCGGAAAGACTTTCTCTGTTGATTCTGTCGTTTACTCAGAGGAGTTCCGCAATTCGCGCTTCGTCACATACAAGGTGAAGGACGCCATCGTGGATTATTTCCGCGAGAAGACCGGAAAGCGTCCGAACATATCTGTCACCAACCCAGACATTCAGTTGCACATCCACATTGCCGAGGACAACGCTACCCTTTGTCTTGACTCATCTGGAGAGTCGCTTCATCGTCGTGGCTATCGTCAGGACAGCGTGGAGGCTCCTCTCAACGAGGTGCTCGCTGCCGGAATGATCCTGATGACTGGCTGGAGAGGTGAGACCGATTTCATCGACCCTATGTGCGGTTCGGGCACACTGCCTATCGAGGCAGCACTCATTGCCCGCAACATGGCTCCTGGTATCTTCCGCAAGGAATATGCTTTCGAGAAATGGCCTGACTTCGATGCCGACCTGTTCGAAGAGATTTACAACGACGACTCACGCGAAAAGGATTTCAACGGTCATATCTACGGCTATGACATCGACATAAAGGCTGTGAACACAGCAACGATGAATGTGAAGGCTGCCGGTTTGTCGAAGGATATCACCATCGCTCAGCAGGACTTCAAGGATTTCAAACAGCCAAAGAATCCGGCTATCATCGTCACCAACCCTCCTTACGGTGAGCGTATCTCTACACCTGATTTGCTCGGCACATACAAAATGATCGGCGAGCGACTGAAGCATGAGTTCAAGGGCAACGAAGCGTGGGTGCTCTCTTACCGCGACGAGTGTTTCCAGGCTATCGGTCTCAAACCATCGCTGAAGACTCCTCTCTACAATGGTTCTCTGGAATGTGAGTTCCGCAAGTACCAGATGTTCGACGGCAAGATGAAGGTGTTCCGCGAGGAAGGTGGCGTTGTAAAGACCGAAGAGGACAAGCGCCAGATGGCTGAGAAGCATCGTTTTAAGAAGAACCGCGAGTTCAAGAAGCGCCTCGACGAGGATGCAGAGAACGAGGAAGCAGACATCAGAAGTTTCACATTCCATTCTCTTGAGCGCCAGGAGGAGAAGGCCGAGCGTGAGCGCCGCAAGGAGCGTCGTGAGGAGCGCAAGGACCGTTTCACCAGCGATCGTCGTGGCGGTAAGGGCGGCAAAGACTTCCGTGGAGGAAAGGACTTCCGTGGTGGCAAAGATTCACGTGGCGGTCGCCCATCACGCGACTCACGCGGTGGACGCGACAAATTCAAGGGTGGTTTCTCAAAAGACCGCAAGGGCAATTTCGATAAACGCAAACAGATTTTTGACAATGAAGATTAAATTCATACTCACTGCTCTCATCACATTTATGACAGCAAACACAGTATCTGCACAGGAGTTGTTCACACTCGAGGAACTGAACTTCGGAGGCAAGAACGCTTGGAAATTCTACCCACAGCGTTACAACTATCGCTGGGAGGATAATATCCTGGTGAACATCGACGGCGATGCCGTTACATTCATCAACCCAGCCAACGGCAAACCAGCAAAGGGTGGTAACATTCCTGAATATCGCAAGAGCGAGCAGGGCGAACTGGAATACTGCGAGGCATCAAAGGCTAACGCTATTCTCCGTGGCGACAACCTGTTTGTGCGTTATGCTGACGGCAAGGAGGTGCAGTTGACCACCGACGGTTCTCGCGAGATTGTTTACGGACAGGCAGTGCATCGCAATGAGTTCGGAATCGAGAAGGGTACCTTCTGGAGCAACGACGGTCAGAAACTGGCTTTCTACCGTATGGATCAGAGCATGGTGGAGGATTATCCACAGGTGAACACCTTCGAGCGCGAGGCTACCTACGAGCCTGACAAATATCCTATGGCGGGCATGACCTCGCACAAGGTTACCATCGGTATCTACGACCTCAAGAGCGAGAAGACAATATGGCTCGACCTGGGCGATGTCACCGACAGATATTTCAGCAATATCTCATGGGATCCTGACGGCAAGACTCTCTATCTCTTTGAGCTGAACCGTCTGCAGAACCATTGCACTCTCGATGCTTACTGCACAGAGAGCGGCAAGAAGATAAAGACTCTCTACACAGAGGACTCCGACAAATATGTGGAACCGCTCCACCCTATCACCTTCCTGCCTTGGGACGACAGTCAGTTCATCTACTGGAGTTGGAAGGATGGTTACACTCACCTCTATCTGATGGACACCGCTGGTAACCAGATAAAGCAGATTACCTCGGGCGAGTGGGTAGTGAAGAGCATCGTCGGTTTCTGTCCTTCAACAAAGAGCCTCATCATCACATCGAAGGAGTTGAACCCATTGCAGACAAACATCTTCGCAGTGAACCTCAATACTCTGAAGCGCACATTGCTCGACAACGGTAAGGGTGTGCACAGTGCGCGTCTTTCTGAAAATGGTCTTTACCTCATCGACACTTGGTCGGAACCAACCGTTCCTCGTAAGTATGCGGTGACAAGCACCAAGACCGGCAAGAGCATTGAACTCGCTACATCGCCTGATCCTTGGGAGGGATACTATCAGCCTATCTTCGAGAACGGCAGCATCAAAGCCGACGACGGTGTGACCGACCTCTACTGGCGTATGGTGAAACCAATGGATTTCGATCCTGCAAAGAAATATCCTACCGTTGTGTATGTCTATGGCGGTCCTCACGCTCATAATGTTGACGCTACATGGCACTGGGGCTCACGCAACTGGGAGACCTACATGGCACAGAAGGGTTATATCTGTTTCATCATCGACAACCGTGGTAGCGAGGATCGTGGTCGCGACTTCGAGCAGGCAACATGGCATCACCTTGGTGATGTAGAGATGCGCGACCAGATTAGCGGTGTGAACTTCCTGAAGTCGCTTCCTTATGTTGATGCCGAGCGTCTCGGTGTTCACGGATGGAGTTTCGGCGGTTTCATGACCACCAACCTCATGACAACCTATCCTGATGTATTCAAGGTAGGCGTTGCAGGTGGACCTGTAATCGACTGGAAGTGGTACGAGGTGATGTACGGCGAGCGTTATATGGGTACTCCACAGAACAACCCACAGGGTTACGAGAGTACATCGCTCATAAACAAGGCAAAGAACTTGAAAGGTCGTCTGCAGATCATCATCGGTATGAACGACCCAACCGTTGTTCCGCAGCATGCTCTGCAGTTCCTCAATGCTTGTTCAGAGGCAGGCACACAACCTGATTTCTTCGTATATCCAGGCGAGGGACACAACATGGCTGGCCATAAGAGCGTTCATCTCCACGAGCGCATCACCCGCTATTTCGAAGACTACTTGAAATAAGACATTTTTTATGTCAAGAAATAAAAAAAGGAACAAACAATGAAGAAAACTCTCTTTCTCGCGGTGTTGTCATTGCTCTTGGCAACCACCTCACAAGCACAGCAATGGCGCACAACCCGCATCGTTGCTGGTCAGGAGAATACACTCTCTGCTAAAACATCAACTACCGTCAAGCCGAACATAAAGAAAGCGGATGCTACCCCTTCATGGAAGGAAAGTTTCGAGGATTGGAACGGTGATTTATTCTGGTTGCCAGAGGGCTGGTCGGCAAAGCGCACAGAAGTCCTTGCTGACAAGGACGATCCTCATACATGGACAGTCAACAAACAGTATAACATTTTCTATCCTGCTCCTGTCGATGGCAACAACTACGCCATCGCTTACAGCAGTGCGGATACGGCACAGGACGAGTGGCTCTACACTCCGGAGATGACACCACAGCAGGGGGAATACCTCACCTACTATGTACAGTTACAGCCACTGTTCCTCTTCGACCTGACATATTTCGACCAGAACAGCATGTCGTTCTCGCAGTATGTCTCGACAGCCGATTTGCAACTGCTCATCTCTGTTGAGGGGGGCGAGTGGACAATGGTGAACAGCCTCTTCGAGATTTACAAGCAGGAGAGCGTGCAGGATATGTACGACCTCGCTCACTACGGTTCGGTGGCTGTACGCAAGTTGTTCGTGGATATGGCTCCTTACGCTGGCAAGAGCGTTCGTTTCGCGTTCCGTTATGTGGGAATCGACGGCGACTCTATGTTCCTCGATGACATTGAGATGGTAAAGCCTTCGCTCACAGCGTCATACGACCTGCCTTCATCGGCAATGTACTTCGGTATGACTCCTGACTTCCAGCAGCCTTCATCGGCAGTATATCTCCCTGACGCAACTCCACTCACTTGGACAAACACCTCATCGCTCGAGGCAGAGAGTTTCGTTTGGCATTATGCTGATTGCAACGACCTCTCCGTTCAGGCAGAGACAGCCGACAAGAATCTCGTGACAGCATACAACACATTCGTGCCTGGTGCTTCGCAGACAACAGGTCTTGAGAACACCGCCTCGCTCCCGACCCTCGTGGCGCAGGGCGTGGCTGGCCTCACAAACTCGTTCACCCATCCTTTCGGCACAATGCAGATTGGTGGCAAAGCTCGCGTGATGGTTAATGGCGAGTGGATCAACACGGGTGCGAACTACTGTCATCCTTCTTCCGGCACTACCATCCTCAAGACCAATAACGGCGTTCCGTTCTTCGGTGTCTGCCCTCAGAGCAGCGCCCTCTGGACACGGATGTTCGGACTTGATGAAGGCGACGAGGCGCACGTCATCGGTTTCGGTACTCATGTCAACGAACCAGCAAAGCCTTACACCCTTCGTGGATTGACAATCCAAGGCGAGGGAGTGCTTGAGAAGACATACAGCCTCAAAGCGGTTGTATTGAAGCAGAACCTCTACGGTAGTCTTGAAAAGATTGGCGATGCAGTAGTCGATGTCAACAACATCGTCAGCGCGCCTATCGATGGTTCCAACCATAACATGTACACCATACCATTCCTCTTTGCCGACCCTCTTACTATTAATAAAGAGGTGTGGATAATGATCGAGGGTCTCGACAAGGCTTCTTCGTGGTTTGCTCCGCTCCAGACAAAGCAGATGGAGAGCGAGGAAATGGATTCGCACGCAATGTTCACAGTTGGTTATACTCTCGACGGCGAGCAGGGGTCGGGCATCTACTACGCTTCAAACCTGAGTGTTGAAGACGAGACAGGTGAGTATGTGCCTTGCTACAACAACTTCTTCATCAACCTGAACATGGCTTATGGAGATTGCGACGACTGGGGACATATCGACATCGATATCCCTGTTCCTCCAATGCCAGACATCCCTTATCACGACAACGAGATGTACCTCTACGACTACAACACCGAGGCATTCGTGCAGTATGAGCAGCATCCTCTGACTTGCGGATTCTATGACGAGGAGAGTTCCGACGAGGATATCACTCTCTATGTATGTATCGGCGAACTCTATGAGAAGGAGGGCGGCGAGTTCTACAGCGATGATGTGAACCGCACATACTATATGCGTATCACCATGCCTCGCGAGGACATTGGCAAGGAGCGTGTCACCATCGACGACAGCAGCGTGAAGGTTGACTATTACTCAATCCTCACCGAGGGTTTCCGCATGCATGCCGATGCCGGATGGCTGAAGGTCACAGAGATTGCTCCTCATGTGTATAATGTCATCATCGAGGCGACCGACCTCAGCAATATGTATGCTCTCTGTGGCCACTATGCCTACGAGGATGCGTGGCGTTGGAGAGATTATAACGAGAAGCGCCCAGGTCCTGCTAACGAGTGGATACTGAGACTCGGTGCCGACATCAATGAGCAGCACCCTATCAAGTCGGTTGTTGTGGACAACAGCAATGCCGCCCTGCCGGTGATGTACTTCGGCGAGGTTGAAGGATTGAGCACGGTTTACGATATCACATCACTTCCTGCCGAGCAGTTCGTACGCATTCAGATGCCTGCATCGCTCATGGATGGTCTTTACAAGGGCTTCTCGGGTTGGGCAAACGATGATCTCACCGTGACATACAAGGGCTATGACTACAACCACAGCGGTTGTATTCACGATGATACCTGTTTCGGTGGAAATGTGCAGATGGTGACATTCGATCTGGACAACCAGTACATGAACATCAACTCAACGATCTTCACAATGATCCACGAGGGTCGCAACAACCTCAACCTCCACTATGAGGGCGACTTCATCCTCGACAACACAGCTTCGGGAATCGTGGAGGTCAACGGTAACGAAAACGAATACGAAAACGAAAACGGTAACATCTATAACCTTGCTGGACAGAAGGTTGGCAAGGATTACCGAGGTGTTATCATTAAGAACGGCAGAAAATACATGAAGTAAGTAATCGATAAAAATCAATAACAAAAAAATACTATCACTATGAAACTTCTCTTATTGGGCAGCGGTGGCCGCGAGCACGCATTAGCCTGGAAAATCGCGCAGAGCGCAAAGTGTGAGAAACTGTTTATCGCTCCTGGCAATGCCGGCACTCAGGGCATGCCTTGCGCTGGTTGTCACTGCACTCCTCAGTGCCTTTCTGAAAATGTGGCTATCAAAGCCGATGATTTCGACGCTATCAAGCAGTTCGTTCTCGACAACGCCATCAACATGGTTGTCGTTGGTCCTGAGGATCCATTGGTAAAGGGTATCTATGACTATTTCCAGAACGATGCCGCATTGGCTTCAATCCCTGTCATCGGCCCTTCAAAGGCTGGTGCAGTTCTCGAAGGTTCAAAGGATTTCGCCAAGGGTTTCATGCAGCGTCATAACATCCCTACAGCCGCTTACGAGACATTCGACGGCGAGCACCTCGCTGAGGGATTGGCTTTCCTCGAAACTCTCAAGGCTCCTTATGTACTCAAGGCTGACGGTCTCTGCGCAGGTAAGGGTGTACTCATCCTCCCTACCCTCGAGGATGCAAAGGCAGAGTTGAAGGAGATGCTCGGCGGTATGTTCGGCAATGCTTCTTCACGTGTTGTCATCGAGGAGTTCCTCTCGGGCATCGAGTGCTCTGTATTTGTCATGACCGACGGCAAGAACTATAAGATTTTGCCAGAGGCAAAGGACTATAAGCGTATCGGTGAGGGCGACACAGGCTTGAACACCGGTGGTATGGGTTCGGTTTCACCAGTGCCATTCGCCACAACAGAGTGGATGCAGAAAGTCGAGGATCGTATCATCCGTCCTACTGTCGAAGGTCTTGCTGCCGAGGGTATCTGTTATAAGGGATTCATCTTCTTCGGCCTCATCAATGTCGAGGGTGAACCAATGGTTATCGAGTACAACTGCCGTATGGGCGACCCAGAGACAGAGAGTGTGATGCTCCGTCTGAAGAGCGACATCGTTGACCTGTTCGAGGGTATTGCTGCCGGCAACCTCAACGAGCGTACCATTGAGTTCGACGAGCGTGCAGCAGTATGTGTGATGCTCGTCAGTGGTGGTTATCCAGAGGCATACAAGAAGGGTTATGCCATCAGCGGCATCAACGATGTCGAGGGTAGCATCGTGTTCCACGCGGGCACTGCCGTGAAGGATGGTGAGGTTGTTACCAACGGCGGTCGTGTCATCGCTGTCTCTTCTTACGGAAAGGACAAAGCCGAGGCATTGGCAAAGAGTTTCCAGGAAGCACAGAAGATTACATTCACCGACAAGTACTTCCGCAGGGATATTGGTAAGGATTTGTAGACATTGTAAATGTGATTAAGCGTTTTCAAAATAGAGTATCCATGGGACGATATACACTGCCTGTAACGGTGGTGTATATCGTTGCTATGCTTGTGGTGATGGGATTGTTTGATATCGACCACTGGATGCAGATGCTCCTCTTCGGAGTATCTACATTCCTGATGGTTGTACTCAACAACAGCAACTCTCTCATCCGTGTGTTCAGCCGCATGGTGTCATGTTCGTTTATGGTACTGTCACTGATGGTTCCGTCACTGTTCGTCTCCATCGGGGGCGGTTTCTCACAGGTGATGTTCATCATAGCATTGCTCTTCCTCCTCGATACCTATCAGGACCGCCGATCAATGGGCAAGATATTCTTCGCCTTCAACTGTCTCGGAATACTTAGCACACAGTTCTTCCAAGTGCTGTTCTTCCTTCCTTTCATCTGGATTCTGCTCTTCACCAGTCTTCAGTCGGGTTCATTGAAGGTCATCGTTGCTTCTATCCTCGGTATCCTCACACCTTACTGGTTCTGGCTCTGCTGGTGTCTCCACAACGGATGCCACACATGCATCCTCGACCATGTGATGACCGTCACCGACTTCGGACCTATTGCAGAAGGCTTGTTCACACCGCAACTCATCATCCCTATCCTGCTCATTGCTACACTGGGCATCGCAGGAACGGTGCATTTCCTTGCCAACAGTTTTGCTGACAACATCAAGACACGTATGTTCTACAATGTGCTCATCATGTTGTTCTTCGCAACGCTCATATTCATAGTCCTCCAGCCACAACACAGCGACTATCTGCTGCGAATGCTGATAATATGTGCCTCACCGCTGGTGGCTCATTTCTTCACCTTCACCAACACCTGGCTCACCAACCTCTCCTTCTACGCCGTGCTGGTGACAACACTCGTCATTACCGTTCTCAACACATGGATTTTCTAATCGACCTCTTTTTGAACTATGGCTACTGGGGAATGCTCATCGCAGGATTCCTTGCCGGTAGTTTCTTCCCGTTCAGCAGCGAGACGGTGATGATGGCATTCTGGGCAGCGGGCCTTGAGCCATGGCCGCTGGTCATATATGGCACCATCGGAAATGTTCTTGGTTCGGTGTTCAACTATATTGTCGGTCGCATGGGACGTCTCGACTGGCTCGAGAAATATTTCCATGTGAAAAAGGAGAACCTCGACAAGGCACAGCGGTTTATGGCTGGTCGCGGTGCGATGATGGGCTTTTTCTCGTTTCTGCCAATCCTCGGCAGTGCCATCACCATCATCCTTGGTTTCACACGCGCAAACATTATTATCTCTCTTACCACCATCACCATCGGTAAGTTCCTCCGCTATTGGCTCCTCGTCTTCGGTGCCGAAGCAATAATCTAACCATCACCACTTTTAACTCGCCTCTGCCGTTAATATTTTCTAATTATTAATTAGAAATACCACATATCTACCATTTTCTTTGTAATTTTGTATGATTAATGTGCATATAAACAAATAATAATCATACAATGCAGAAAAAGTATCAACTGATAAACAACATCATCGGATGGGCAGCATTCCTCATCGCAGCAGTTGTTTATTGCTCTACAATCGAACCGACAGCCTCTTTCTGGGACTGTCCAGAGTTCATCACCACCGGCTATAAACTTGAAGTCGGTCACCCACCGGGCGCACCATTCTTCATGCTCACAGCCAATCTTTTCTCACAACTTGCCAGCGACCCTTCACAGGTGGCACGAATGGTGAACACCATGAGCGCATTGCTCTCGGCTACCACCATCCTCTTCCTGTTCTGGTCAATCACCCATCTGGCACGCAAACTCGTTGTGCGCTCTTGGGGAGAGATGACAATGGCAAAGACAATCGCTATCATGGGTTCCGGCCTCGTTGGTGCACTCATCTACACCTTCAGCGACACCTTCTGGTATTCGGCTGTCGAGGGTGAGGTGTATGCTTATTCAAGTGCCTTTACAGCAATCGTTTTCTGGCTCATCCTCAAATGGGAAGACCATGCCGACGAGCCTCATTCCGACCGTTGGTTGGTGCTCATCATGTACATGACCGGTCTTTCTATCGGTGTGCACCTGCTCAACCTGCTGTGCATCCCTGCCATCGTACTTGTGTTCTGTTACAAGAAGTTCCCTAATATCGAACTCAAAGGTTCGCTCATAGCCCTCGGCATCTCGTTCGTACTCGTGGCAGCAGTGCTCTACGGCGTCGTACCGGGCATCATCACCGTCGGTGGTTGGTCCGAATTGTTCTTCGTCAACACCCTCGGCATGCCATTCAACACAGGCGAGATTATCTACATCTTCCTCCTTGTGGCAAGCGTTTGCTGGGCAATATATGAGACTTACAACGAGAAGGCTGAGAAGCGTCAGAACATCGCATTCCTCATCGCCTTCGGCATGCTCGGTGTACCATTCTATGGCTATGGATGGAGTGCCGCAATCATCGGTGCCATCGTGCTCGTTATCCTCTGGTTCGTGCTCAACTACAAGAAGACCATCGAGGGTAAGGTGATGCCACTCATCTCGGCACGCATCAAGAACACCACACTCCTCTGCATGCTCATGCTGATGATCGGCTATTCAAGTTATGCAGTCATCGTGATCCGTTCTTCTGCCAACCCACCAATGGATCAGAACTCGCCAGAGGATATCTTCACCCTGGGTAATTACCTCAGTCGCGACCAGTATGGCGATCGCCCTCTCTTCTACGGTCCTGCTTACACCTCGCAGGTGAAACTCAATGTCGAGGGTAACATGTGTATCCCTGACAAGGTAGAGAAGGCTCCTATCTGGCAGCGCAAGGAGAAGGCTACTCCTGACGAGAAAGACTCATACTTCGTTGTGAGCCACAAGATAAAGTACAACTACGCTCAGAACATGCTCTTCCCTCGTATGCACGATGCTGGTCACACCCAGCACTACGAGGATTGGATGGGCGGTGTCAACGGTAGCCTTGTGCCTTACGACCGTTGTGGCGAAACCATCATGGTGAAGGTTCCATCGCAGATTGACAACATCCGCTTCTTCCTCTCTTATCAGTGCAACCACATGTACTGGCGTTACTTCATGTGGAACTTTGCCGGTCGTCAGAACGACATCCAGGGCAATGGCGAGGTAGAGCACGGCAACTGGCTCTCGGGAATCCCTGCCTTCGACAACGCCCGTCTTGGCGATCAGGACAAACTGCCACAGGTACTCAAAGAGAACAAGGGACACAATGTATATTACTGTCTCCCACTCCTCCTCGGACTTCTCGGTCTTTTCTGGCAGGCTTATCGCGGACAGCGTGGTATCCGTCAGTTCTGGGTAGTGTTCTTCCTGTTCTTCATGACAGGTCTCGCTATCGTCGTTTACCTCAACCAGACACCAAGTCAGCCTCGTGAGCGCGACTACGCCTACGCTGGTTCTTTCTATGCTTATGCTATCTGGTGCGGTCTTGGCGTTCTCGCTGCTATCGACCTCCTCAAGAAGGCATTCAACAAGTTTGCAAAGAACGTACATATCAATGAGGTGGCACTCGCTGCCGTATGCTCTGCCGTTTGTCTGCTCGTTCCTGTGCAGATGGCTTCGCAGAACTGGGACGACCACGATCGTTCTGGTCGCTACACCTGTCGCGACTTCGGTCAGAACTATCTCATGACACTTCAGGATGAGGGTAATCCAATCATCTTCACCAATGGCGATAACGACACCTTCCCTCTCTGGTACAACCAGGATACCGAGGGTGTTCGCACCGATGCACGTGTCTGCAACCTCTCATATCTGCAAACCGACTGGTACATCGACCAGATGGTGCGCCCTGCCTACGACTCTCCATCGCTTCCTATCGACTGGTCGCGTCTGGAGTATTGCTCAGGCACAAACGAGATGATCGAGGTTGATCCTGCCATCAAACCGGTAATCCTCAAGTTCTATGAGGAGCATCCAGCAGAGGCAAAGGCACAGTTTGGCGACGAGCCGTTCGAACTCGCCAACATCCTTGAGCGCTGGGTACGCAAGCCATCCGACAACGAATATCATGTCATCCCAACCGACACCGTATATGTCACCATCGACAAGGAGGCAGTGCGCAAGAGCGGTATGATGATGGCAAGCGACACCATCCCTGACAAGATGGTCATCTCGCTCAAGGGTAAGCGTCATCTCTACAAGGGCGACCTCATGATGCTCGAGATTATCAGCAAGGCAAACTGGACACGCCCAATATATGTTGCCTACACCGTTGGTGCCGACAACTATATGAACCTCGGCGATAACTTCGTACTCGAAGGTCTTGCCAACCGTATCACCCCATTCACCACCAACAAGACTGGTGTGAAGAACTTCGATACAGAGAAGACCTACAACAATATGATGAACCGCTATAAGTACGGCGGCATGAGCACTCCGGGAGTATATCTCGACGAGACAGTCCTCCGTATGTGCGCCACCCATCGTCGCCTCTTCGGCCAACTCGCAAAGAACCTCATCTCTGAGGGCAAGAACGACAAGGCTCTCAAGGCTCTCGAAAAGTGTAAGAAGGAGTTGCCTGATTACAACATCCCTTACAACTACATGAACGGTGCCAACGAACTTGCGGAATCCTATGCTCTCCTCGGCAAGAAGAAGGAAGCAATGGAAATCATCAATGCCGAGTGGAAAACTGCCTACGAGTATGCTGCATTCTACATCTCACTCCCTGATGTCAACGCCTATCGTCGTGATATCTACACTCAGTTGTATATCATGAACGAGGTAGTCAAGGTTACTGAGATGGTCAATAAAGACCTTGCAGAGAAGCAGTATGGCGTAATGCGCACCATCGAAGATGCCTATTACGCAAAAGGTGGTCAGCCAGTAGAATTCGAATAGAAGCCCCTCCCCATCCCTCCCCTCAGGGGGAGGGAGTAGTAATATGATAATCGAACAACCATCATTCTTCCTTCGTTGGATGTATCCCAAGGCGTTGTGGCGTATGAACCGTCACGAGCGCAAGGTGTACCTCACCTTCGACGACGGTCCCATCCCCGAAGCCACTCCCTTCATACTCCAGACACTGCGTGAACGCGGCATCAAAGCCACGTTCTTCGTAGTGGGTGACAATGTACGCAAATATCCCGACCTCTACCGCCAACTGGTAGCCGAAGGACATGTCATCGGCAACCACACATACAACCACATGGGCGGAGCGCGTCATCGCATACAGACCTATTCGAAGAATATCCGCAAGTGTGACGAGATGCTCGGCGAGAAAGCACGTCTGTTTCGTCCGCCCCACGGCTGGATGCGCCCCTCGCAGTATATATGGCTCAGCAGGAAGTATAAGGTTGTGATGTGGGACCTTGTCACACGCGACTACTCCAACCTCCTTACCGCCGATGACGTCTTTAATAATATAAAGATGTACGCGCGTAACGGCAGTATCATCACCTTCCACGATTCCCTGAAGAGCATCGAGAAACTCCACACGGCTCTGCCCAAAAGCCTCGACTGGCTCAAGGAGAAAGGGTATGAGTTCGGGGTGTTATAAAAGGCCCTCTCCCCTCGCGCTTCGCGCTCTTCCCTTGACAATTGCCGAACCTCGGCTGCACTCGGGAAATTGAGAATAAATTCTCTTTCCTCTCATTTGCACGAGCCTTCCCGTGCCGCTTCGCTAGGGCGAGGGCGTTGAAATGCTTTGTAACGGAATTACATAATAACAAAACAGCCCGAGAGCTAAAAACTCTCGAGCTGTTTTTTATGATTATCCAAAGCTAACTACAATAGCTCCCTCTCCTTTGGAGAGGGCTGGGGGTGAGGCTTTAGAATTTCAACACCACTCCGCTGTTGGCTGGGATGGTGACCTTAACGGCTGCATCACGACGGAAGGTAAGAGATGCCTTGCTGCCTGAAAGGAGGTCGGTGGCTTCCTTGGTGCCTTCAGCGAGATGGAGATAGTCGAAGGCGTGGGCAGGAATTACAACCTCTACTTCCTCGTCGTAATCGCAGAAGTTGACGGCTACAAGCATGTCATTACTGCGGAGGAACGCATACTGGTTCTGACCGAGTTGTGGGTTGACATACATAAGGTCGTAGGTGGCTCCCTTGACAACACTCTTGTCCTTGCCTGCTATATGAAGGATGGTCTTGTAGGTTTCTTCAAGGGCTTTCTCCTGTGCAGTGAGCTTACGGCGGTCGTAATAGCCACGACGAATGGTGTCAACACACCAATAGTCGAAGATGGTGGTGCGACCATCGCATCCTGAGAATCCTTCCTTGTCCATGCCTCGTTCGCCAAACTCCTGACCTGCATAGATCATCAATGGATTCTTATAGAGAAGGGCGGAGATGATGAGGGCTGGTATGGCTTTCTGGGCATTGCCGGCAAAGAAGTCGGAGGCAATGCGCTGCTCGTCGTGGTTCTCGAGGAAATAGAGCATGTGGTCGCGGATGTCATCGACAACCTGCCACTGATGGGTGATGGCTGATGTAGGACACTGATCGCAGGTGATGGCGCGAAGGGTGTCGTACATGCCTACCTTGTCGTAGAGATAATCGAAACCGGAATTGAGATAGTTACGATACTGCGCTGGGTTATACACCTCACCGATGAGGAGTATGTCGGGATACTGCTCTTTGAGTTTCTGCGAAGCATACCACCAGAAGGCGCATGGCACCATCTCTGCCATATCGCAACGGAAGGCGTCAATGCCCTTCGATGCCCAGAAGAGGAGTATGGCGGTCATCTTCTCCCATGTCGATGGCACTGGGGTGAAATGTTCTGATGGATGTCCCGACCAGTCGTTGTAGTCGATACCGTAGTTGAGTTTGATGGTCTCATACCAGTCGTTGATCGATGGGCGCGCGGTGAACTGGTCGTTACCTGTGGCGCGTGCCGGTGATTCTACATATCCAGGACCGTTAGGCGACACAAAATCCTCGCCTACGCAGTAGTAGAAATTGTTCTGTGGAGAGAAATGCCGATGGGTATTGCCATCGAGACCGAGGTCCTGCACTCCCGCAGGCTTGGCGATGGAACGATACTGACGAGCGACATGGTTTGGCACGAAGTCCATGACGACCTTAAGACCAGCCTCATGAGAGCGCTCAATGAGGCTCTCCCACTCTGCCATACGGTTTTTCACGTCGGTGGCAAGGTCAGGATCTACATCATAGTAGTCGCAGATAGCATAAGGCGAACCGGCATTGCCTTTCACCACCGATGGGCTCTGTGTAGGGATGCCGTAGGCGCTATAGTCGGTGCAGGTGGCATGACGTATGACACCGGTGTACCAGATGTAGTTGGCACCAAGGTTCTTGATGCGCTTGAGAGTCTTTGCATCGAAGTCGGCAAACTTACCAGTGCCGTTCTCCTCGAGGGTGCCATTCTCCTTGCAAGAATTATTCTTATTGCCAAAAAGACGCGTAAATACTTGATAGATAATGATCTTTTCCATATGATCTTTTCTATATAATAAAGAGCCTCTCCCAAACGGGAGAGGAACTGTTGCTTTTAGAGTTTTATCTTTTATCCCCTCACCTTATAAAGCATTTCAACGCCCTCGCCCTACCGAAGCGGCACGGGAAGGCTCGTGCAAACGAGAGGAAAGAGAATTTATTCTCAATTTCCCGAGTGCAGCCGAGGTTCGGCAATTGTCAAGGGAAGAGCGCAAAGCGCGAGGGGAGAGGGTCTTCTACTGTATCCCCTGTATTGTGATGCCTTCAACACCCTTGGCAATCTTGGCGAGCATTCCCTGAAGAGCCTTACCAGGACCGCACTCGGTGAACTCTGTTGCACCGGCAGCGAGCATATTCTGTGCCTCCTGTGTCCAACGAACGCTTGCTGTGAGCTGAGCGATGAGGTTTGTCTTGATCTCTGCAGCCTCAGTGTGAGCCTTAGCATCTACATTCTGATAGATAGGGCACTTTGGTGTGTGGAACTCTGTTGCCTCGATAGCCTTCTGGAGTTCCTCCTGTGCAGGGAGCATGAGTGGTGAGTGGAATGCACCACCAACAGGCAACATCAACGCGCGCTTTGCACCGGCAGCCTTGAGCTTCTCACAAGCAGCCTCAACGGCTTCCTTGTTACCACTGATAACAAGCTGACCTGGGTTGTTGTAGTTTGCACAAACGACAGGCTTCTCAGGTGTTGTTACCTCTGCACAGATACCCTCGATAACATCATCAGCCAAACCGATGATTGCTGCCATACCACCAGGTACTACCTCGCAGCACTTCTGCATTGCCATAGCACGAGCAGCAACGAGTTTCAATCCGTCCTCGAAACTTACTGCACCAGCAGCAACGAGAGCAGAGAACTCGCCGAGAGAGTGACCGGCAACCATTGCTGGCTGGAACTCGTCGCCGAGGCAGAGAGCAGTGATGACGCTGTGGAGGAACACTGCTGGCTGTGTCACCTTTGTCTGCTTAAGTTCCTCGTCGGTACCGGCGAACATGATATCAGTAATCTTAAAGCCGAGAATCTCGTCGGCCTTGTCAAACAATTCTTTTGCGAGTGGGTTTGTATCGTAGAGGTTCTTGCCCATACCTACGAACTGGCTACCCT
>JAZQOD010000273.1:0-2855 GCA_045627685.1 Prevotella sp.
ACTACTACTGCGAAGAGAGCAACACCCTCAACGAAAGCAGCGGTAAGAATCATGTTTGTACGGATATCGCCTGCAGCCTCTGGCTGACGAGCAATAGCGTCCATAGCGTTACCACCGATGCGACCAATACCGAGACCTGCACCAATTGCTGCAATACCTGCGCCGATACCAGCGCCCAACTTAGCAAGACCTGCACCTGCAGCTGCCTGTAAAAGTAATGAAATCATAATCTTAAAAGTTTAAATTGTTATTATTATTGTTATTATTAATTTTATTGTTTTATCTGTTAAGAGGTAGATTCAAACCGGCTTGAACTACACCTTATTATATATATTACTTATGATGCTCAGGAAGTGAGAGTCCGATGAACACTGCAGAAAGCATTGTGAACACGTAAGCCTGGATGAAGGCTACAAGGAACTCGAGACAGTTCATGAAGAGAATCATAACGAAACTGAGCAATGTCAAACCGCTACCAAGGAACGCGTTCAACTGCCATCCGATGAAGATGATTGCTGTGAACGAAAGGATGATTGCGTGACCTGCCATCATGTTTGCGAAGAGACGGACCATAAGTGCGAAAGGCTTTGTGAATACTCCGAAGAGCTCGATCACTGGCATGATAGGCAGTGGATAAGCCTTGAGGAACATTGGTACATCTGGCCAGAAGATTTCCTTCCAGTACTCCTTGTTACCGAAGAGGTTGATTGCCAGCATTGTACAGAGGGCGAGGAAGAAGGTAATGTTGATATTACCAGTCACATTCGCACCACCTGGGAATATTGGCAGCAAACCAAGAAGGTTGGTAACAAAGATGAAGAAGAAACATGTGAGGAGATAAGGCGCATAGCGACGATAGTGTTTCTCGCCGATGGAACTCTTGATGAGGTCGTCGTTGATAGTCATTACCAACATCTCGACCAAACCAACAAATCCCTTAGGGGCTTCCTTCGTCACATCATGCTTCTTATACCAGCGCGCTGTAGTGAGGAACACTGCAAGGAGGATGAACACAACAATCCATATCTGTGTGACAGACTTGGTGATACTGAGGTCGAGCGGACGAACACTTGTTCCGTCAGCCAGACGCTCATATATCTTGCCGTTCTTTTCCTCATTGAAGTAGAATCCCTTATAGTCTTTGCCTTCGTGAGCAGCCTCTTCAAGTACAGAACTGCTGCAAACCAGCCATTCGCCAGTCTGTTCGCTCTTTACCATCACAAGCAGCGGAATAGCAATCGACTTACCACCAATGGTAGTGATATGCCATTCGTAAGCGTCGGCCATGTGACCTAACACTATCTCTTTTACATCAACGCCCCCTTCTTCCTCAGACGCAAAAGTCTGAAGCGGAAGCATCAGTGCAAAGAGCAACAGCATTATGTGAGAAATTTTCTTCATTAATTAATTATTTTATTCGTTTTGTTTTCTCGGTCTTTACGAAAAACCAAGTGTCAAACACAAGCATTACAAAATAGAATGCCATGAATACGACAGCAAACTCTTTGATTGACTGGGAGTTGCCACGCATTGCGAAACAGTAAACGAGAACCGTCATTGCTGCAAGCATTATTCTTATTCCGGAAGCAGAGAGGAAAAGAACCGGCAGATTCTTCACCGAAGTGAGTGCCACTTTCTTCCACACTGCAATGAATGCGAATGCCGCTATCAGATTGAACACTGCACTGATGACTATCTGTGTGCCGGCTACATATCCAAGCAACTTGTCTGATAAAAGACATGAAGCAGAGGTTAGTATTGCCACGAGCAGAAGACTCATCACAGTGTAGAGCCGCTTCTGGGCAATGACAAACTGTTCGTTAGAGTTCGACACAGACATGTACGCTATTCTGTTTAACTGATACAAACCCAGCGCTTATTTCAAGTCTGTGCTTGCCATCTGCTGCCTTGTATTCAACAACACCCTGGCTCAAAGACGAGATGATTGGTGCGTGATTGTTGAGAATCTCGAACTGTCCCAGTGTACCAGGAACGAGCACGCTTTCAACAACGCCTTCAAACTCAATCCTTTCAGGAGATACTATTTTGAGATTTAACATAAGTGACTTGAATATAATTAAGATTTTTCACTATTCACTATTCACTTTTCACTTCCTGCTTATCCCTGAGCCTGAGCCAAGAGTTTCTTACCCTTCTCGATAGCCTGTTCAATAGTACCTACATTGAGGAATGCCTGCTCTGGGAGGTCATCGAGTTCACCGTCAAGAATCATATTGAAGCCCTTGATTGTGTCTTCGATAGAAACCATAACACCAGGAACACCAGTAAACTGCTCAGCAACGGTAAATGGCTGTGAGAGGAAGCGCTGTACACGACGAGCGCGGTTTACGGTAAGTTTATCCTCATCAGAAAGCTCGTCCATACCGAGGATAGCGATGATGTCCTGCAACTCCTTGTACTTCTGAAGAATCTGCTTAACACGCTGTGCACACTCGTAATGCTCCTTACCTACAACGAGTGGGTCAAGGATACGAGATGTTGAACCCAGTGGGTCAACAGCAGGATAGATACCAAGCTGTGCGATGTTACGAGAAAGCTCTGTTGTAGCATCAAGGTGAGTAAAGGTTGTTGCTGGAGCAGGGTCGGTCAAGTCATCGGCAGGCACATATACAGCCTGTACAGATGTGATAGAACCAGTCTTTGTAGAAGTGATTCGCTCCTGCATAGTACCCATCTCCGAAGCAAGTGTTGGCTGATAACCTACTGCTGATGGCATACGACCGAGAAGAGCCGACACCTCAGAACCAGCCTGAGTGAAACGGAAGATGTTGTCGATGAAGAACAAAATGTCACCACCCTGATCACGGAACTCCTCGGCAACTGTCAGACCTGAC
>JAZQOD010000274.1:0-4138 GCA_045627685.1 Prevotella sp.
GGATAATACTCCTTGCTACCCAACCAGCCAATCAGACTGCCATCTTTCCATGTGCCCTGACAAGCCTTGCGGAACACCTCATAAGGTTGTCCGCGAAGGTGGTCGGGACATATTGAGCGCCCGTCCATGTTGAGACACGGAATGATGATGATGCGATATTTCTTTGCGAGTTCAAGCAGTTCCGGGTCGGTCTGCCCACGGAAGTCCTTGCCCGTATCGAGCATCTGAATCATATTTGTAGCAGCCACAACGCCCTCCGGTTCCGAACCGTGAACACCGGTGAGATACATTATCGTCTGCTTCACATCAGGATCGTTGTATCTCTCGCCGAGATACGACATGATGGTGCTTGATGAGTTGCCTGCAGAGAAGTTCGTCTGCGGTTCTGGTTCTGTGAAATCGCCGTAGAACACGGCATATACAGGGAATCCCAGTGGAGTCTCGGCAATCTTCTCGCTGTGTCCCACCTTCACATTCTCGCACAGGTCGATAATCTCCTGTGGTCGAACCTTCCAGAAGTCAGGACGCGGTTCGAGGTTCTCTACTACGAAAGGTTCGAAACCTTTCTTCTTCTCATCAGCTTTGTTTTCCTTAGTAGTGCATGATGCCAGTCCCACCAACACCATCACAATGGGTAATATAATCTTTTTCACTTTTCACTTTTCACTCTTCACTTTTCACTTAATAGGTGACTCCTTTCTGTTCCTGCACTTTCTCTGTCAATGGCCTTGTTCTTCCGTCGATAGTTATCTCACCACCTACCTTGCCGTAACGGTTGAACCACACAGTAACCTTCTTGCCGTCGATGGTGAGTTGCACTCCGTCGCGGTTCTTATCCTTCAAGCGCTTCGCCTTGAATGGCTTTGCCATTGAGGTGTCGCCCACGCTGATCACATTCAGGAAACGAACATCGGCACTCTCCTGAGGCTGCGAAATCTCCACACGCCATTTACCGAAATATGTGCCTCGTCCGGTCTCTTCTGCCGTTCGCTGTTCGTTGGCGAGGAAGGCTGGGTCGAACGGATAGTTACGGTCTCTCACCCAGTATTCCTTACCCTCACCACCAATCTTCTCAATCACCGGCTTCTCTGGCAGCAGAGTCTCGCAGAACATTCGGCCCTTTCCGCAGTCAGCCTTCAACGTATTGCCGTTATACAGCGGTTCATTCTCCGTGTGGAGCAACCACTGCTTGCGATAAGAAGGGTCGGAAGAAGTGACGCGGTCGTAAACCACGAAGCAGTCAGGATTGAGATACACAAACTGCCTTACGCCTTCCTTGCATTTATCACCGTAACTCTCGGCAGCATCGCACGCCATATATGAGTAGTCATCGTTGGTCTCGAAGGCGAGCATCGTTGCTGCTGCTTCTTCAATCTGACCACCGTAGTTCTCTTCTGCCACAGGGTCGTCGGTGAATGTAGGACCGAAATGGCCCGGACGTTTCTCTCCTGGCTTGTGTATGAGCACAGCATTGTGAGCCACCGTCTGGCAGTAGTAATAGGTCACATTCATATCCGTACCGTCAGCACGGCATCCTGCATCAAGGGCCAGATGGTCGTATTTGTGGATCACGAAACTGTTGGAGTCGTAATGGCGATGCATAGCCCTGCCACCACCGAGGAAGATACAGTTTGTGGCATCGTCGGTCCATCCTGAACGCATCGACACCAGTCCCAATTCTTCGAAATATCGTGCGTGCAACTTGCTGTTCTCAAGTGATTCCAAAGGTATTGGTTCTACCCTATCATCAGTGCCCACGATGTATGGATAGATAGGGAACTCAAAGTCGAACACCTTCTCTGGAAGCATCTCGCACAGCGTCTCTGCCAGAGCACACGCCTCAGGTTGCATCTCCTTATAGAAATGTATATAGTTGCGCAGGTGTGCGTAGAACAGGTGCACATCAAGGGAGTTCTGTCCGTGGTAGTTGTCGCCCACACCGAGATAGCGCATCTGATGGCGATTGGAATCGTCGCGAACCCAGTTCCACCACAGGAAGTTCGGCATCAGTCCGATGTTAGGGTAATGGGATGCGATGTTCTCGCCGTAGGCAGAGAGGTAGGTGTACATGAAATTGAAGTGCGCCCAAGGGTAGCGACCGAAGGTGTAGTTGATGGCACACGAGTTCAGTCCACCGTCATCGCCTGCCGAAGCCTCACGATAGTCCATCACCTCCTTGTGGCGCTCATACCCCTCAATCAGTTGCTGTCGTGCCTCATCGTCGCAAAAGCCGTCGCCGTAGGCTGCCACCCCCGAATACCAGAGCAGCGGTGTCATATTGTAGAAACCGTCGTACACATCACTCGCTGGTTGACGAGGAATATCGAGACCTGCTTCAGGCTGTACGAGAGTGCAGTGATGCACCAGCGGTACGATAATCTCGCGACGCTCTTCATCCGTCAGTGCTTCGAAAATCCAGTCGTAGGCACAGAGGGCGTTGATTCTCGGCATGGCAAACCAACTGATTGGCAGTCCCATATCAGTAGCCTCGGTGTATCCTCGCACCGATTCTTTCAGCAGTTTCTTTGCCTTCGTGAGATAATTCTCATCACCGGTGAAGCGCCACGCCAATGCAGCCAGAGCCGACTCCGTACCAAACTCCTTTGGGAAGGTCACAACGGCATCGTTCTTCGGAATCACCGTACCGTCAGGTTGTGGTCCCCATTTGATGCACTCTGGTCCGATACCAGTGCAGTGCGGGTCGTCAGTAATCCTGTTCACCGAATCGAGCAGGTTCTGCAACTCGTTGTTCATTGATCCGAGAGCGTTAGCCTTCACCTTCGGCCATGTCTCGCTGTTGAAGAACATTCTTGGATGCTCTTTCCTGATACCGTTGAGCAGTTGTTCCTCAGTCTGAGCCTGAGCAGAGAGTCCGCCCATCATTGCAAGGACAACTGCAAATGAGAAAATCAATCGTTTACATGACACCATAATCATATGTGATTTGTTTGACGCAAAGTTACCACTTATTAATATTATGTGCAAGAATCGTGGAGGTTTTTGTTCGTAATATCATCAAAAGCAATAAGAAAATGATAAAAAAAGCCCGAGAGTGTAAAAACTCCCGGGCGGTATTCCTATTCGTGATTGCTGTTTGATTACTTTGTAGGTACAACGATCTCCTTGTATTTTGTCTGCTTGAGAACAGTAGGCATATCCTCATCGACAACAGTCAGAGTCTTGTTAGCCTTGTCGTAGATGAACTCTGTTGGATCCTGGTCATCGTACGATTCCACCTCGATCATACCAGCAATCTTGACAGTTGACTTTACAGGATTAGCAACAACCTTTGAACCGTTCATTGTATAAGTGAAGTTCACCCAAATCTCCATAGGCATTTTCATGTCATCCTCACCTTCAAAGACGCCATTCACATACTGTATGCCGGTCTTGCCGTCAACAAAACTAACGGTAACATCCATCTCATCTCCGTCGTCGGTTACATGGGCAGTGAATGCTGTCTTAGCCAAACCGTTGTCGCCGTCAGCTTCGTCATCGTTACTACATGCTGTGAATGCGATTGTTGCCATCAAAAGAACAGCAATACTCAAAAGATACTTCTTCATAATGTTTACTTTTTTAATTTATTAATAATGTTATTTACTATTCTGTCACTGTTGCCGTCCACAAACTTACAATATTTTGATTGGATGCGGTTGCAAAGTTACACATTTTAGAATTACTATGCAAGAATCGTGGCGGCATTTGTTCGTAATATCATCAAAAGCAATAAGAAAATGATAAAAAATGCCCGAGAGCGTAAAAACTCCCGAGCTAATGATGTTGAATTCCGTTGTGACAGCTACATCACATTCACAGTGCCGATTGTCGTGCCAATCGCAGTCAGAATAGTGATGAGCGTCTGGATGACGATCTGCCAAATATTCTTCTTCATAAAACCTCCTTTCTACTTTTTCAATATGGGGGTCAACTTTTTGCAGTTGCCAGCGGACCGAATCCGCGAGATTTTCCAACAATGGCGGTGCATTTGCCATGAACAAAAAAGTAGCATCCACTTTCACAAATGGATGCTACTTTTATTTATAAATTAATAATTTCAATTAGATGAATGGGATGAATGGGTTAACACCCGCATCATAACATGGCTTATAGAACTCATACTTGTTTTTGCAATAGC
>JAZQOD010000275.1:0-3056 GCA_045627685.1 Prevotella sp.
TCCTGGAATGCGTGGGCCTTTGAGTTCGACATCACACCTTGGTTGATGGTGCAGAACGCCAACATATGTCCGTCGGGTGATGTGGCATATCCGGCAAGCGATGATATTCCGGTGACTGTGCCCGTCTTCGCCCGTACATTATCTAATACAGGAGCGTTCTTCATGCGCTTTCTCAATGTACCGTCAACAGCAGCACTTGGAAGCGATTGGCATAATTCTCCGAAAATCTTTTTGTTGTTGTAAGCATATTTTAGCATCAACACCTCCGCTTCCGGTGTGATGTAGTTGTAGAGCGATAATCCCGAACCGTCGGCAAGTTTATAACTGTCGCTGCTGACGCCAGCTTTGCTGAGCACCTGTCGCTCCACAGTCTGCGCGTTCTTGGCGGTAGCAGTGGCATTGTTCTTTCCTCCAATCTGTTACAACATCGATTCTGCATAAAGATTGTCGCTATCTTTCATCATCTTATGGAGCACTGTCGATAGTTCTGCATAACGATCGGAGAGCAACTCGGCACCTTTCGGAACCCTACCGATAGAATCACCACCTAGCACAACAATACCTTGCTCGGAAAGTCGCTTGCGAAGGGCAGAGAGCATATTGTCGCCACGCTTGTAGAGCAATGGAGTTAGCACAGGGTTCTTGTCGTCCCAGCACCATCCCTCGCCCAGCATCTTGTCGTCTTTGAACGAACGGTCGGCAACGAGGCATCCACGGATTGTGTCGATATGCAACTTGCTGACACCCTCAACGAAACAGTCGAGGTCGTAGGTCGAGAATGTAGGATTCATGGTGCTATAAACATACAGGTTGCCATGAAGCGAAGTCGAGTCGCATTCGCCCGAAGCATATAGTTTTGATTCGTAGCGGTAATGAGCACCGAGATGGTCGAGTGCAGTGATGGCTGTTATCACCTTCATCGTTGATGCAGGGCGCATCAGTTGACGGTGGTTTTTTGCATAGATAAGCGAGTCGGCATCAAGGTCATAGACCATCAGTCCAACCTGTGAACGCTCGAACATTGGATTTTTGAGTAGGGAGTCGAGTCGTATCTGTGCGCGAAGAGGGTAGGGGATATCCTTCGCAATGCTGTCGAGGGCAAGCGAGTCGGTGTCAGATACAATAGAGTCGGTGATTGACTGAACACTGTCGGTCAGTACGACCGTAGCCACAGTGTCGGGCTGTGTCACTGGTTCGACCACCTTCGATGCAACAGACTTCTTTGACTTCTTCGATTTTACTTTATGGTTGCTCTGTGCAAAAGCACTTGCCGCAATGCAGAGGAGCGATATGATGTATATATAGGTTCTACGTGTCATATTGCAAAGTTACAAAATTTTTCCCATTTTTGCGACTTTATACCCCAAACGAGGCGTTTATTTGTGCTCATTTGCTTATTGTTGTGCACAATGGTGGCTTTATTGTGCAGTTTTTGGGCGGTGTTCTTGCACATGTTGCAAAAAAGTTGTACCTTTGCGAGGTTATTTGAAAAATAACAGGCGTTTTCTGCGCCATCGGTTATCAAACCGCAATGAAATTGATAATAACAATTCAAATTAGAAAAATATGAGTTTAAAAATTGTAGTACTTGCAAAGCAAGTGCCAGACACAAGAAATGTGGGTCCTGATGCTATGACTCCAGAGGGCACTATCAACCGTGCCGCTCTGCCAGCCGTATTCAATCCAGAGGACCTCAACGCTTTGGAGCAGGCTCTTCGTTTGAAGGACCAGTTCCCTGGTTCAACCATCTCTGTTGTTACAATGGGTCTTCCAAAGTCAGCAGAGGTTATCCGTGAGTCGCTCTATCGTGGTGCTGACGAAGGTTTTGTAGTAACAGACCGTCCACTTGGTGGTGCCGACACCTTGGCAACAAGTTATACACTTGCACAGGCTATCAAAAAGATAGGTGATTATGACATTATCCTCGGTGGTCGTCAGGCTATCGATGGTGATACCGCACAGGTAGGTCCACAGATTGCTGAGAAACTCGGTCTTACACAGGTGACATACGCTGAGGAGATTCTCTCACTCGATGAGGCTGCTCGCAAGGTTGTCATCAAGCGTCATATCGATGGCGGTGTTGGGACTGTTGAGGCTCCACTTCCACTCGTAGTAACTGTCAATGGTAGTGCAGCACCTTGCCGTCCTCGCAATGTGAAGCGCATCATGAAGTATAAGAATGCTACTGTAAAGGCTGAGCGTCCTGCTGATGCTCTTGCTCCAGAGAAGGCATATCTCGACATCACTCAGTGGGGTGCTGCTGATATTGATGCTGATCCAGCACAGATTGGTAAGGCTGGTTCTCCAACAAACGTAAAGGCTGTTGTGAATATCGTTTTCAAGGCAAAGGAGTCAAAGACTCTCACAGGCTCTGACGAGGATATCGAGAACCTGATTGTGGAAATGTTGAATGATAAACTTATTGGCTAATGAATAACGTTTTTGTATATTGTGAAATTGAGGGAACAACCGTTAAAGAGGTTTCCCTCGAACTTCTGACAAAGGGTCGCAAGTTGGCCAATACCCTTGGTGTTCAGTTGGAGTGTATCATCGCTGGTTCAGGTCTTGACGGCGTTGAGGCACAGGTAATAAAGTACGGTGTTGACAAGGTTCATGTCTTCGATGCAGAAGGCTTGTTCCCTTACACATCAAACCCTCATACAGCACTCGTTGTAAACCTCTTCAAGGAGGAGCAGCCACAGATCTGCCTCATGGGTGCAACAGTAATCGGTCGTGACCTCGTTCCACGCGTATCTTCTGCTCTCCACAGCGGTCTTACTGCCGACTGTACTGAGCTCGAGATTGGCGACTTCGATATGAAGAAGAATGTAGGTGGCGAGATCAAGACTTTCCACTACGAGCAGCAGCTCTATCAGATTCGTCCTGCTTTCGGTGGTAACATCGTTGCTACCATCGTAAACCCTGATCACCGTCCACAGATGGCTACCGTTCGTGAGGGTGTCATGAAGAAGGAGGTTCTCGATGAGGCTTACAAGGCAGAGGTTGTACGTCACGATGTTGCAAAGTATGTTCCTGAGACAGAGTATGTAGTAAAG
>JAZQOD010000276.1:0-19195 GCA_045627685.1 Prevotella sp.
TGATTTCGTGAAAGCTATGGAATGAGGGTGTCATTTGGGTGGAATGACCACATGGGAACGGTGGAATGACCACTTCATTTGGGTGGAATGAGGAGTTCGTTTGGGCGCTTTGATAACTAACTAACGAAGGGAGTGGGAATCCAGGGCAGTGAGGGAGGTTTTACTGCAAGATTGATGCATAATCCGCGGCTTTTTTACGATTCTGAGCATTATTTACGATTTTACAGGCATGCTGCATGGATATTGCTGCAAATGTTGCCCACTGGCTCACTCCTTGCAAAACATCAAATAACACTTTTTGATGATTCTGCATACGTTTCCTCATATCATTTTTTGTTCTACGAGTTTTATTGCTTATCTTTGCATGCGAGAATCGATTATGCCAAAAGGTGTATCATCTCCAAAATATGTTGTATTTTCGTGGACTACTAATTAAAACCTTTCGTATATGAGAAGAATTGTAATGTTTTTGTTGGCTGTTTCCCTCGTGGGAAAGGCTTACTGTCAGGAAGTGTATAAAGATATGAACGCTCCTATGCACGAGCGTATCATGGATCTGCTGGGCAGAATGACTGTCGAGGAGAAGGTGTCGTTGCTTCATTCTACTTCGCCGGGTGTGCCTCGATTGGGCATCGATAGATATTATATGGGCAACGAATGCCTTCATGGTGTGGTGCGCCCAGGACGATTCACTGTGTTCCCACAGGCTATCGGATTGGCGAGTATGTGGAATCCAAAGTTCCATTACGAGATTGCGACTGCCATCAGCGATGAGGCACGTGGCAGATGGAATGAACTGGAGCGTGGCAAAAATCAACCACAGCATTTCTGTGATTTGCTCACATTCTGGAGTCCTACAGTGAACATGGCGCGCGACCCACGCTGGGGCCGTACTCCAGAGACTTACGGTGAGGATCCATTCCTCTCGGGTGTCTTGGGTACTGCTTTTGTGAAGGGTATTCAGGGTGACGATCCGCGTTATCTGAAAGTGGTGTCAACACCGAAGCATTTCTCGGCTAACAATGAGGAGCATAACCGTTTCTCATGCGTTGCAAACATTACAGAACGTGACATGCGCGAGTACTATCTGCCTTCGTTCGAGCGTTGTATCAAGGAAGGTAAGGCGCAGTCGATAATGTCGGCTTATAATGCCATAAACAATATTCCTTGTACTGCCAATCCGTGGCTTTTGAAGAAAGTGCTGCGCGAGGACTGGGGATTCCAGGGATATGTGGTGAGCGACTGTGGTGCTGTGGGTGCCCTCGTTGCCGATCATAATTACGTGAAATGGAAGGAGACTGCTGCCATGGTGGCTCTCAATGCCGGCCTTGATATAGAATGTGGCGATGATGTATTCATCGAACCGCTGTTGAATGCTTATAAGCAGCACATGGTGACAGAGGAGCAGATTGACTCGGCTGCCTATCACATGCTCCGATTCCGAATGAAGATGGGATTGTTTGACGATCCTGAACGTATTCCTTATAACCATATCAGTCCTGACGTGGTGGGTTGCGAGAAGCATCAGGCTATGGCGCTTGAGGCAGCCCGTCAGAGTATCGTGTTGCTGAAGAACGAGAAGAATATGCTCCCTCTGAACGCAAAACGATTGAAGAAGGTTGCTGTGTTGGGATTCTCTGCCAACAGTTGTGAGTTTGGCGACTATAGCGGCAAACCAGTGCGTGAACCTGTAACGGTGCTTCAGGCTGTGAAAGACCGTCTGGGCGATGGCGTTGAGGTGTTCCACTTGCCATGGGTGAACATCGATGATAATGGTATGCTTATCACCGACGATGCTTGTCCGAAGGGATTCCGTGCAGAGTATTTCGATAACCCAAACCTTGAAGGCACTCCAAAGGTGAGAACCGACATGGCGATTGACTTTGATCCTGTCAACCAGGCTCCTGATCCATTCTATCCAGAAGGCCCACTGTCAGTGCGCTGGACAGGCGAGATAAACGCTCCTTTGGCGGGCGAATATGATTTCTGTTTCACATGCGACGATGGTTGCCGTCTGTTTATCGATGGCAAAATGGTGCTCGAGGACTGGACTTCGCATGCAATGAAGGATGATAGGGTAACTGTGCAACTCACCGCAGGCAAGCATCATCTCAAGGCAGAGTATTACGATGGAGGTGAAGACAAGGTGGCTCGTCTTAAATGGAAAATGCCTGACTATGCAGTTCCTCCTTTCGATACTTATGGCGACGAGATGAAGAATGGAATCAAGGACTGCGATGTGGTCATTGCCGTGATGGGTATCAACAAGACCATCGAGCGTGAAGGCTGGGACCGTGAGAGCATCGAACTGCCAAAGGGACAGGTGGCCTTCCTGAAGGACCTCTATTCTGTGAACAAGAATGTAGTGATGGTGCTTGAGGCAGGTAGTAGCATGGCACTGAACTGGGAGCAGGCAAACCTGCCGGCTATCGTTGATGCATGGTATCCTGGCGAGGCTGGTGGTACTGCCGTAGCAGAAGTGCTGTTCGGCGATTACAACCCTGCCGGTCGTCTGCCATTGACATTCTACAAGAGTATCGACGACCTGCCTGATTTCAACGACTATAATATCAGCAACAACCGTACATATCAGTATTTCACAGGTGAACCGCTGTATCCATTCGGCTATGGATTGTCGTACACATCATTCCGTTACGACGGCTTGAAGGTGAGCCGTTCGGGCGATAATGTAGAGGTGGCATTCCGTGTGAGAAACACTGGCAAGTATGATGGCGATGAGGTGGCACAGGTATATATTAAGTTCCCAGAGATGGACCGTCCGTTGCCACTGAAGCAGTTGAAGGGCTTCTCGCGCGTACATATTAATAAAGGTAAGGCTGAGCAGGTGAAGATCAGCATCCCTGTAGAGGAGTTGCGTCTGTGGGACGATGCCAAGGGTGCGTTCTACACCCCTCAGGGCAGATATAAGATTTTTGTTGGTAAATCTTCTGCTGATATAGTCTTAAGCGGCGAGATTGAATTGTAAACAACTAAAAAAATAAAGGTGGGATTTTGAAGTCCCACCTTTATTTTTTATTCTATCATTTTCTTTATGACCACTGTGGCTGATATCTCGCGGTTGGCAGCCTCTGGGATTACCAGTGAGTTGTCGCTCTCGATGACATCATCGGTGACAATTAGTCCACGGCGTACTGGCAGACAATGCATGAATTTTCCGTTGTTGGTCCAACTCATGTGCTCAGCGTCGACAGTCCATTTATTTGCCTCCTCTTCGCCGAAAGGCATGATGTTCTTGCCATAGTCCTCAGGATTGACAACACCCGGACAACTCCAGTTCTTTGCATAGATGAAGTCGGCACCTTCGAAGGCCTTCTTCTGGTCGTATTCTACAACGGCATCGCCAACGAACTGTGGGTCGAGGTCATAGCCCTTAGGATGGGTGATGACGAAGTCAACATCAGCAGCATTCATCCATTCTGCAAACGAGTTAGGCACAGCCTGAGGCAAGCAACGGCAATGAGGTGCCCATGTGAGGACAACCTTTGGACGCTTCACAGTCTTATGCTCCTCGATAGTGATAAGGTCGGCAAAAGCCTGGAGAGGGTGCACGGTGGCTGTCTCCATAGCGAATACTGGTTTGCCGGAATATTTCACAAACTGGTTGAACACAGTCTCGGCGTAATCGTATTCGCGGTCTTTGAGGTTGGCAAACGAGCGGATACCGATGATATCGCAGAATGATGCCATGACAGGGATAGCCTCGAGCAGATGCTCGCTCTTGTCGCCATCCATGATGACACCACGCTCAGTCTCGAGTTTCCATGCTCCGGCATTCACATCGAGCACAATGACATTCATACCGAGGTTCATGGCCGCCTTCTGAGTAGAGAGACGGGTACGCAATGAGTTGTTGAAGAACACCATGAGCAGAGTTTTGTTCTTGCCCAGAGTGTCATACTTAAAGCGATTTGCTTTTATTTCGAGTGCTTCCTTCAATGCTTCATTGAGGTCGCCTAAATCTTGTACATTAAGGAACTTTTTCATATAAGTTAAAAGTGAAAAGATAAAAGTGAAAAATCTAAGACGATGACGAGGCGTTTCACTTCCCTAGCCCTGCTTTCAGACATCGTATCACTGCACTGTTGAAGCCGGCGTGATCGAGTTCGTTGAGGCCTTTGATGGTCACACCACCTGGTGTTGTCACCTTGTCGATGGCTGCCTCTGGATGCAAGCCTGTCTCTTGTAGCAGAGCCACAGCACCCTGCATGGTCTGCAGAGCGATGTCCTTTGCCTGATGAGGATAGAACCCCATCTCCACACCACCTTCCTGCATGGCACGGATGAAACGCATCACATACGCTATGCCGCATCCCGCCATCATCATACCTGCCCCCATCAGTCGTTCAGTAACAATCTGTGTCTGTCCCACCTGGTCGAACAGTTCCTTGACACGCTCATCGGTGGCGAAGGTCATGCTCTCGCCATATTCAGCGGCTATATTCGGCATGGCATACACATCGATACGAGGATGCTTTGCGTTTGCCGCAACGCTCACCACCAGTTGATTGGCATTGAGCACAGGCATTATCTCTTCGAGGACAGAATCGATGAGCCAAGGTTTTACTGCCAACACCACGATGTCGGCTCCTTTCACAGCCTCGGTGTTGTTGGTAGTGACGCGGACTCCCGGACAATCAGCGGATATACGGTCGAGTGTAGCCTGTGTGTGAGCAGTGGCAGTAATCTCCACCAGTCCGGCTTTGTGCCATCCACGCACCAAGGCCCCGCCCATATTTCCGCTTCCTATAACAGTTATATGCATATTTTCAGTTACAATTTGACAATTTCTTCGTAAACTCAGACGGCAAAGCCGGAGTCCAATTTACAATTTACCCTTTCTGCAAACAACACATTTCAACGCCCTCGCCCTAGCGTAGCGAAACGGGAGAGGGAAGAGCGCAAAGCGCGAGGGGAGAGGGTCCGTTTCTTATTTAAGAACTACCCTCTCTGCCAGCATTCGTAGATAAGCCGCCTTCTCATAATCATTGCCACAGTCTGTGGCTTTTGCAGAGAATGGTTCACCGAAGATGAGCAGATAGTTAACGCACGCCTTGAGGTATGTGCCCAATGCCGACTGGTGCTTATGGTCAGGCTCGTAGAGATTGATGTCAGGACGCTCTGCACGACAGATAGCAAACGCATCGCCGATAGGTGATACATCAGTGCCAGCTTTCTTCGCCATCTTCTCAGTACCAATCTTCAGCCATTTGTCGAACTCCTCATAAGAACCGAAACCACCGTAGTTGCCGTCGGAATACGACCATGTCTGTTCTATCCATATCTTCGCATTCGGAGAGTAGATACGCACACGGTCAGCCAGTTCCTTCGCATCATCACCCAACAAAGCACAGCGCTTTGGGTCCTGACCATAGAGAGCCGGAGTGCGACTCTGGTCCTGAAGGAACACATAGTCGAACTTGCCATAGACGATAGCCCCCATCGTCTCGTCGCGGTTCAGATGACGCTGGAAGGTATAGCCTCCTACATACTGGGCATTTACCCTGAGTTTATGCCCCTGACTCTCTGCCAGTTCGGTCATACGTTTGTATGAATCGTAGAAAAAGGTGAACGAGTTACCGATGCACAGCACTTCCTTTGCCTTCTCCTGTGCCGAGACAGTAAGCACTGTCCCCAGGCAGATGAATAATGCTACGATGATTCTTTTCATAATCGTTTGTTCTTATTCCGTCGGTTTACAACAGGTCTTTCTCGCGAATCTCCACACGGCGAATCTTACCCGAGATTGTCTTCGGCAGTTCCTCAACAAACTCTATCACGCGTGGATATTTATAAGGTGCAGTCTCCTTTTTCACATGATCCTGCAACTCTTTGATGAGTTCTAAGCCCTCCTTGCCCTTGAATTCAGGAGTGAGTACGATGGTAGCCTTCACCACCATACCGCGAATCTCATCAGGCACACCAGTGATGGCGCACTCTATCACGGCTGGATGCGACATCAGGGCACTCTCCACTTCGAAAGGACCAATACGGTAGCCCGAACTCTTGATGACATCGTCAGCACGAGCCACAAACCAGTAGTAGCCATCCTCGTCGTAGTTCACGATGTCGCCAGTGAAATAGATATTATCGTGGTGAGCCTTCTCGGTGAGTTCAGGGTTGCGATAGTATTCCTTGAACAAGCCAAGAGGTTTGCCGTTGTCGGTGCGAATGATAAGTCGACCATTCTCGCCCGGCTTACAACGCTCACCGTCATTGTTGAGAACATCGACCTTGTATTGAGGATTTGGCACACCCATAGAACCCGGACGAGGCTCAACATAAGGATATGTGCCAAGCACAAGACCGGTCTCAGTTTGACCGTAACTCTCGTAGATCATGATGCCCGTCTTCTCTTTCCATTCGAGGAACACGTTAGGGTTGAGTGCCTCGCCTGCCGTTGTGCAATACTCAAGATGCGACAGGTCGTAGTTGTTGAGGTTCTCGCGGATGAGGAAACGATAAACGGTAGGAGGTGCGCAGAACGATGTCACCTTGAATTCCTCCATTGTGCGGAGCAGATGTTCCGGGATGAAGCGACCTTCGAAGTCATATACGAAAACCGTTGCTCCGGCAAGCATCTGACCGTAGAACTTGCCCCATACAGCCTTTCCCCAACCAGTGTCAGCCACGGTGAGGTGGAGAGAGTGGTCGTGGACATTATGCCAGTATTTAGCGGTGATGATATGAGCCAGAGGATAGGTGTAATCGTGCATTACCATCTTTGGCTCACCGCTCGTACCACTGGTGAAATACATAAGGAAATTGTCGGTCGATTTGTTCTGCCCCTTCTGGCTGTAGAACTTTGGTGCAATCATCGCACCCTGCCAGAAGTTCTCCCAATGCTGAGGAACCACAGGACCGATTGACACGCAGTGACGCAGTGACGAGCAGTAAGGGCGAGCCTTGATGACATTACGCAGCACCTGCACATCGCCCACGGCAACAATCATACGAATGCTTGCCTCGTGGCAACGGTAGATGATATCCTTGTCGGTGAGGAGATGAGTAGCAGGCACGGCAACGGCACCGATCTTGTGCAGTGCCACCATTGTTATCCACCATTCTACGCGACGCTTCAGGATGAGCATCACACAGTCACCCTGACGGATGCCAAGTTGAAGGAAATAGCTTGCCACCATATCCGATAAGCGTTTGTACTCGGCGTAGTTGATGTGCTTCACATCACCACGATCGTTTGTCCACAGGATAGCCTCCTTGTTAGGCTGTTCCGCTGCATAGGCATCAACAACATCATAGCCGAAGTTGAAATCTGCCGGGATATTCACTTTGTAGTTCTGCATGAAGTCCTCGTAAGAAGAGAACTCGGTCTGAGGCAGAAATTTGTCTAATAACGACATAATTGTTTTTGGTTTTAGAAGGCCACCTTACAGGCGAACCTTTATATTTATTAATATAACTCTGAAATTCACCACAAAGATATACAAAATAATTGAAAACAACAAAGGTAGAGATTTATTTCCCCACCTTTTGCTGATATTATTCTATATTTCGTGAATTATAGTGCTTTTTTCAGGCGAACGATGAAGTCATCGGCGTTTTCTTTCGTGATGCACAGTGGTGGGAGGAGGCGCAACACATTGGTGCCCGAACAACCGGTGAAGCAATGCTGCTCCTTGACCAATCGGGTACGGATTTCCTTGTATGGCACATCGAGTTCAATGCCTATCATGAGACCCTTGCCACGGACATCAACTACATGTGGAAGGTTCTCTTCCTTGAGGCGGTTCATGAGATATTCGCCCACCTCGGCAGCATTCTCCACGAGATGCTCCTGTTCGATGACATCAAGAACGGCGAGAGCACCGGCACAGGCGAGATGATTGCCTCCGAAGGTGGTGCCGAGTTGACCATAGACAGGCTTGAACTTTTCAGAGATGAGGACACCGCCCATAGGGAATCCGTTGCAGATGCCCTTGGCACAAGTGATGATATCAGGCTGTACACCGAGGTGCTGGAAAGCGAAGAACTTACCGCTGCGACCATAGCCACACTGAATCTCGTCGCAGATGAGAACGGTGTTATGCTCGTCGCACAACTGGCGGATTGCCGCCATGAACTCTGCGGTGACCATACGGATTCCACCCACACCTTGGATACATTCGATGATGACAGCACATACATCGTCCTTCTCGATTTCTGCACGCCAGGCGTCGATATCGTTGAGTGGAAGGTAGGTGACATGATTGTTGGCATTCACCGGAGCGATAATCTTCGGATTGTTGGTAGCCTCGACGGCCAATGATGTGCGGCCGTGGAAAGCCTTTTCCAAAGAGAGAATACGAGTGCGACCATTATAGAAAGACGCCAGTTTCAGGGCATTCTCATTGGCCTCGGCACCAGAGTTGATGAGAAACAACTGATAGTCGTCGCAGCCTGAAGCCTTGCCTAAACGATAAGCCAGTTCCTTCTGGAGTGGGTTCTGTACGGAGTTTGAGTAGAAGCCCAGTTTGCCTACCTGCTTGCTGATAGCCTCTACATAATGAGGATGAGCGTGACCGATGCTGATTACAGCGTGACCACCATAGAGGTCGAGGTATTCCTGACCTTCGGTGTCCCAGACAGTGCACCCCAGACCTTTGTCAATGGCAATGTCGAAGAGAGGATAAACATCGAATAAATACATATATTGATGATTTTACGATTTGGTGATTTTTTGATTTACTGATTTAGAAGGCACTGGCTTTGAGGTTGAGACCAGCCTTTTCATCGAGACCGAACATCAGATTCATGTTCTGTACAGCCTGACCGACAGCGCCCTTCAGGAGGTTGTCGATGCAGGAAATCATAAGCAACTGGTCTTCGTATTTCTCGACATACACCACAGCCTTGTTTGTGTTCACCACCTGTTTCATGTCAGGCGACTTCGTTGTGAAGTGGGTGAAAGCCGCATCCTTGTAGTATTCTGCATAGATATTCTGTACCTCATCGATAGGGGCGTCGCATTTTGCATAGGCAGTGACGAAGATGCCACGGGCGAAGCAACCACGCTGAGGGATGAAGAGAATACGACCATCATAGCCCGGATGCAACTCCTGCACGGTCTGGTTTATCTCAAGCAGATGTTGGTGGGTGAAGGTCTTATATACAGATATGTTATCGTTGCGCCAAGAGAAATGAGTTGTCGCTCCCGGTTTCTGTCCGGCACCTGTGCTTCCTGTGATGCCGTTCACATGGATATCGCCACTGATGATGCCACTCTTCAATGCAGGGAGCAATGCCAGTTGGATACATGTGGCAAAGCAACCAGGATTGGCGAGATGCTGAGCATTGCCGATGATGTCCTTGTGGGTTTCTGGCAGACCATATACATAGTCGTGATCGCCCGCGATGCGGAAATCCTGAGCAAGGTCGATGATCTTCACTCCCTCAGGGATAGAATGTTCTTTGAGGAAAGCCTCGCTCTTGCCGTGACCGAAACAGAAGAACACCACATCCACCTTGTCGAAAGGCATGGCATCGCTGAACTCCATCTCTGTTTCGCCAATCAGACCTTCATGAACTGCATAAACTTTATTGCCAGCATTCGATTCCGAATTGGCAAACACAATCTCCACATCAGGATGATTCAGCAGAAGACGAATCAGTTCGCCTCCCGTATATCCTGCTGCACCAAGAATACCTACTTTTATCATTTCTCTTATAATATTATTTTAATAGGAGTTAGAGGAGTTAAGAGGATTATAGAGGACGGTAGAGGACTGTGCTCATTGCTCTTAACTACTGAAACTTCCGTTATTTGTTAATGTATTTCTTTCCGTTGGTGATGATGATCTGTCCCGGCTGGGCAGAGGTGATGCGACGGCCGGAAAGGTCGAAGATACCACCATCGGCAGGAATCTCGATGACATTATCGGCTATGCCTGTGAATGTGGCATTACCCTGACGAATATGAATGGTATATGTCGAAGCCTCGTCGAGAGTGCTTACCACCACATCGCCAAGACGACCAGTCTCGCCCGAAGGCAGAGCATCGGCAGTCATGATGATGAGCAGCGCCTCATATTCGGCCCACTGCGAGTCGTCAACCTGAATGTCGGCAATCCAGTCAGGCTTCTCGGCAATCATCAGATCCTGATATCCGAAGGTGCACTCCACAGGGAAGGTTGGTTCGCCGGTGAAATACTCACCTGGCCAGTCCTCATCGCTTGGGTCATAATAAACCTGAACATAGTCGCCCTGAGCCACACACTCGCCGAACTCCTCCTTGCCATCGTACCATGCCCACTGACCGACATAGTTGAAATAAGCATCGATATTCACGCACACATCGCTGTTCATGACAGTCACAGGGGTGTCATTGACGATATATGCTGTGTGCGAAGGGAACAGGTCGTGGGTGTCGATGGCACGAGGAAGCCATGCCTCGGTGCCCAGCGCTGTGAAACCGGTAATCTCAACTCCGAACGAATCATTGAGAATGACCGGATGCGAGAATGTGAGATACACCGAATAGATGTTATTCCCATTGTCGGTGGTGCCCACCTTCTGGAGATTCTTCGAAGCGAGAGCCTCGCATTCCTTGTATTCGCCGAAGTCAGAGCCCATCATCTTGATGCCCACCTCGAGATTGCTGATCTTTGTAGAAAGAGCATCGTCGGGCGAGATGATGTTGAAGTTGACACCCTTGCACACCAGTCCCTCGTGAGGGTTGCCGAAGAATACCTCGATACGGTCGCAACTGCCATCCGTGAGATGAGTGTCCTCATCGTATGTCACAGGACAGTCCCAGTGGTTGTAAACACCCAGAGGGTATGTGGCTTTGCCGTTCCACGGAGCGAAACCAGCCACGAGATATGAGTCGGTCCATGTCTTCTCAGGAGCATAGTCGCCGATGGTGTAACTTTCGCCGTCATAGTTTCTCACTGTGAGGTTCTTTGCCATGCCCGTTCCCATGAAACTCACGAGGTCGAGAGTTCCATCGGAGAGCAGACGGTTGCTGATATTTATAGACTTGTCGGTCTTGATAGACGCAAACTCTGCATACCTTGTCTCGAACTTTGCCTGATATGATTCCGTAACCATCACTGGACCGTCATAAGGCTTACTCAGGTCGGCAGGAATTCCCACGATGTAGATGCCATCGCCAGGGAGGTAGAGAGGTTTCTGTGCCATCGCATTGAAAGCGACAGCAACCAATAATAATATTGTAGATGTTATCTTTTTCATTTGTTCATATATTTTTTATTGCCAATGATGAAGATTCCGCGACCCTGCTTGTCGCTTATGATACGACGGCCAGAGATATCATAGATGTCATTGATAGAAGAATCGGATGTGGTAGCATTGATGCCCTCGGTGGTGATGACAAACCAGTTGTTTTTGCCCTCAACGTTGCGACTTGCATCATAGATGACATCGACAGCCACCTTATGGCCGCCCTCGGTGAGAACGCCCGAAGTGAAATGAGTGTCGGTGAGCATTTCTGCGTTCACCTTCTCATCGTCGATGCGCACATCGTACCCCTCGAGAGGCATTGGTTTGGCATCCTTCTGACGGATAACCATACCCATGAGCCAACTTGCATGATCGTCAATCTGGAGAATGTCGGTGAGAGTCATCCAGTCCATGCCGATGTTGATCATGTTTGAATAGCCGTCCTTCGCGCTGTTCGAAGAATCGAACGCCAATGGAGCAGTGTTCTCAGGGAAATTATCGACAGAAACAAGGAGACGGTAGTTGGTGCTCTGATCGATGGTGATAGGCTCGTCGAGTTTGATATAGTTCAACTTGTTTGGCTGTGGAGTAACCTCCTCGTCGAAGAATACCGTATCCAGATCATTGTCGAGGACAACACGGAAGTTGCCTGTACATGTAGGATAATAGAAGAGGTCTGTAATCACGTATTCATCGGCGTAGGTGCTTGTGAGTGTCACAGGATAGATGCTTCCAGCCACATACATCGGCAGGTCGCTGTTTATCCAACCCTCGCGAGGATTGAGGTCGCCCCAATGGATGTCGGTCTTGTCCTCGTTGAGTGGAGCATCCCAGTTGAGGCTTACGCTCTGATTGCCATTGATGTCGATGTTCACCGTTTCGACATTCACGAATGCCTTCTCATTGGCGGCGATATTGGCGGTGAGGGTGACAGGGTCGGCATATTCGCCATCGGCAAATTTTGCACGCACAGCGAAGGTATGCTCATCCGTGGTGACATCCTCGATGCGGAACTTCACCTTGTCGGTCGCGCCCACCACGATGCCATTGTCGCTGATCTCGTAATTCTCGACGAGAGCACTGCTGAGTGATTCCTCATTGCCCAAGCCGAGACCTAATGGCAATACGACCTCGGTGGTGACGGATGATGTCTCAGCGATTGAGACGAAACGATCGTGAACGCCCTCGATACGAGCCAGGTCGGTGTATCCAGCGCGGAATCCCTCGTGCGAGATGCCAAGCATATTGTCATTGCCCACCTCTTGAATATAGAGACCTACGAGGAGGTCGTTGCCCAATGGCAGTGTCTGCGGAGTGGTGAGGCTTACGGTGTTCACTGTTCCATAATTGAGAGAGGCAGGGTCGATGGTCTGGGTGTAGAACGGAACCTCGTCATAATTGCTTGAGTTCATGTCGCCCTTGTACAGACGGAGTTCATAGCCAGCCTGCGGACCAGTCGGGAGGAACTGGAAAGTCTGGATGTCCAGATCTTCGTAGATGTTGAGGTCGGACGCCGGAATACGGATTGCCCACTCAGAGTTGTAATTCGCGGAACCGAAGGCTGCGAATTCGGAATTGCTATTGAAATACTGCAACTTAGGTAGAGAGATGATTGGCGAATCCCATGCAAGGTTCACATCGTTGATGCCCGACTGACGCATTGTGAGATTGCGGGCAGGCATGTGCTTGGTGAGTTCCACGAGGATTGTCTCGGCGATGGAAGGTTCACTCTCAACACCATCGTTATACAGAGCCATCACGGCATAGGTGTATTCGGTGTTGTTCTCTACGTCTCTATCATAGTAGTTTGTCTCGTCGGCAGCGGTTGAGCCGATGGTGTTTCCATTGCGTAGAACCTTGTATCCACTGATATTCTCAGCACCAGTGAGAGGTGCGCTCCATGAGAGTTTCACTGCCTTCGAACCATACATCTGCTTTGCGCTCAGAGCCACTGGAGCGGCATGCTTCATATCGGCATTGAGGCGCACGGCGATGGCGAAGTTGAATGCATCGTCGATGCTCATGTCCTCAGGGAAGACTGTCATCACATATACATTCTGGTCGGCAGAGACGAGTTTGCATGAAGTGAGGAAGAGGTCCTCAATCTCGACGCCCTTCTCATCGAGGATGTCGGCAACGCTGCGCCAGATACCGTCAGGAGTGTAAGCCAGAGCGCGACCTGCATCGTGAGAGATGAGCGATGTGTCGTAAACTCCATAGAGAGTGCCATCGTCGGCGATGCAACTCATCCATTCATAGCGTGAAGGATATCTTGCACCCATGCTGACGAGAGTCTCGACCTCGCCAGAGAGACGGTTGACGCGATAGCCGGCAATGTCGCAGTATGTGCCCCACTCGGCATTGTCGAGCAGCATCCAGTTGCCGTTTGACGAAACGCGAGTCACCTCGCAGGCTCTGTCGGTAGGGATGGTGATAGCATCGGAATCGGCATTGCCCGGCCAATATACCGGAGTTTTCTTTTCGTCGATGATGAGGTAGCCGGCGATGATGGAACCATCGTGGCTTATGCTGTTTATGCAACCCATGCCACCAGGATAGACGGTGAGAGTGCCGGTCGCGATGTCATAGGTGGCAGGTTTTCCGCGTCGCTCGCCATAGAGGATGTTATCGTGGGTGATGCCCTTCACGTTCATTCCGAGAGGCTGACGAGTCCATTCGCCGTCTTTGAAATATCCCCAGAACAGGTCTTCGTCGCTGGTGCTTGATGCCTCACCGGTGATTGGGTCGATTTCCATGTGCCATCCAAAGACAGTACCGTCATCGCTCACGCCGAGAGCCTGGTTATTGTAGTTTGTGGAGATGAACTCACCCTTGCCCGAAGTGATGTCCCACACGAAGCCCAAAGGAGTGCCGCCGGCATTGGTGTAGCCGCTCACGAAACGGCCATTGTCGGAAAGACCGGTGAGATAGAGAGTTTCCCAATCCTCAGGAGTGCGGAGAATGATGTTGCCGAAATCGACATCCTCGTCAGGGAAGATGTTCACTCTGTAATCGGCAGTGGAACTCAGACCGTGGTCGCGATATGCGACGGCGGAAATCTTGCCGTTCTTTGTCACCTCGAACGGAGCGGTGTATAACTGGGCGGTGTTCATGTCATCATCAAACCAGTATTTGATGACAGCCGTCTGATCGCTTCCGGTGATGGTCATGATTTTTCCATTGAGCGAGAATCTCGGCATTGGGAGTTCGTCGATGATATCCGGATCCTCTGCCACGATATATGTGGCGGTGGCAGATGGAGTCTCCTCGCTCCAGTCCTCGGTGCGTCCCCATGCCTTGATGGTGGCAGTTTCGGTGAGTGTGAACGGACCATTGTAGTTCTGGCGGTTGCCCGAACCAATCTGATAGAACTGATAGAATGCGTTCTCTGGATAGGTGATGGTAACCTCGACATTGCCCACATAGTTGCCCGGTTCTGGCGAGAATACCGGAGTGGTGATTTCCTCGGAACCAATGTAATATGTGAATTCCAGAGTTTCATTGTAGCGCTCGCCATTGATGATGAAGACACCGCCGGCGATGGTCAGGGTGTAGGCGCCATGGTCGGTTGGACGGTAGTTCTTATATACATACGCCTTATATGTGTTGGTGCCACTTGCCCAGAGACTGTTATAGTCGCCTGCGCAGAGCACCTCTCCGGTGGTTTTGTTTGTGAGGGTCACGACAGCCTCGCCGTGGCGTGGTCCGCCCTCCTTGAAGGCAGAGAAGTCGAGTTCGGTTGAAGAGGCATTGTTCCATGTGAGTGACGTCACATAGAAACTTTCGCGGGAGGAGCCGACTTCTGGTGAGGTGGTCACGAAAGGCGCGGTCACCTTATTGATGATGTATTCGTTTGTGATGACATCGGTGATGATCTTGCCGTTTTGGTTGACGCCGGCAACCGACAACTTTGTGTCGGATTCAATCTTTATCGGTCCGGAGTAGGGTTTTGCGCCGATTTGACCTCCATTAAACCAGTATATGCCGCCCTCACATCCCTCGGGGAATGTGCAGGCGACAGTCACATTGTCATCATAGGTACCTCCGGCAGGTGATACTGTCGGTAGGATGTTCAGGGTCTGTGCCGTGGCAGGCATCATCACGATGCTCATGAGAACTGCGAGAAGCAGTCGGAATGCACATAAGTTTTTTCTCATTTGCTTTGTAGATTTAATGTTATTTATTGGGACCTCCCATAAAATGGGAGGGAACGGTGGCTGATTAAGCCCTCCCAATAATGGGAGGGAAGGGAACGGTGGCTGATTGAGCCAGCCAAGGACGGCTGGATTTGCAATTAGCGCTGGGTGATTAGCGGGGGTGATTAGCGCTGGGCGGTTATCGCTCTTCGTCTGGATGGGCGAGGTAGTAGGCGCGGAGGGCGGTAGAGGTTACCTTGATGAAGCCCTTGGCGTCTTCGCTGCTCCATGCCTTTGCGGTCTCACCGTATTCGCCGAGTTTATTCTTCACGAGGTCGTTAGGCGAATCGACGCCGACGGTCTCGAAGCCGAGCGGACGGAGTTGGAGGGTTACCTCACCGGTGACATTGCGCTGTGAAGAAGCGAGCATTGCTTCGATGTCGGGCATGACTGGCTCGAGATACTGGCTTTCGTGGAGGAACATTCCGTACCAGTTGGCAACCTGGTCTTTCCAGTATTGCTGCCATTTTGAGAGTGTGAACTTCTCGAGGAAGCGGTGTGCGCCGATGATGAGCATTGGAGCGGCAGCCTCGAAGCCTACACGGCCTTTGATGCCGATGATGGTGTCGCCTACATGGCAGTCGCGACCGATGCCGAACTTTGCACCGATTTCCTCGACAGCCTGAATGGCTTTGATTTTGTCGTCGTAGGCTACGCCGTTCACTGAGCAGAGTTCGCCTTTGTCGAATCCGAGTTTAAGGGTTTCTGGTTCCTGCTGGGTGACATGCTTCAGATAAGCGGTCTCAGGGAGTCCCTGACGCGAGTCGAGAATCTCGCCGCCGCAGATGGATGTGCCCCAGATGCCGACATTGTATGAGTATTTCAGTTTGGTGAAGTCGGCGAAATATCCGATTGCATTGAGGTAATCGACTTCCTCCTGACGCGAGAGGTTACGGTCGCGTGTGAGGGTGATGATTTCCACGCCTGGTGCCTTCACGAGGAATGTCATGTCGAAACGAATCTGGTCGTTGCCGGCGCCTGTCGAACCGTGGGCGATGGCGTCAGCGCCGATTTCCTTTGCGTAGCGTGCGATGGCGAGTGCCTGGAAGATGCGCTCTGAGGAAACGGAGATTGGATAGCAGTTGTTGCGGAGCACATTGCCGAAGACCATGTACTTGAGTGATTTCTCGTAGTATTCCTGAGTGACATCGAGTGTGACATACTTCACTGCGCCGAGTTTATAGGCGTTCTCCTCGTTCTGTCGGAGTTGTTCTTCGCTGAAACCGCCTGTGTTTGCACATGCTGCGTAAACTTCGTATCCCATTTCTTTTGTGAGATACATTACATTATAACTTGTGTCCAAGCCGCCTGAGAATGCGACTACTACTTTTTTCTTTGCCATAACTTTTAAAAGTGAAGAGTTAAAAGTGAAGAGTTAAGAGTGAAGAGTGAAGAGTGAGGAGTGGGGGGGTGTCATATTTTACTGACTCCTGACTCTGACTCCGGGTTGGATTTATTCTTTTACTTCAAAGGTTTTGCCTTCGATGCGGGCTATGCGGTCGATGACGTCCTGTGGGATTTTTGCCGGGAGGTGTTCCTCTGGGTCGAAGAGCATGCCGGTGCAGATGCAGTATTTGCGCCCTGTGCGATGCAGCACATCGACATTGCAGCAGCCTTCGCAACCGCGCCAGAATGCCTCGTCGTCGGTGAGGTCGGCGAAGGTGACGGGTTTGTATCCCAGTTGGGTGTTCATTGCCATGACGGCGGCTCCGCTGGTGAGCGAGAATATCTTTGCGTGAGGCCATCGTGTGCGAGCCAGTGAGAATGTCATGTCCTTGATGCGCTTTGCGAGTCCGCGACCACGGAAGTTAGGATGCACGATGAGTCCGGAGGTGGTGACATAGGTTTTGTTGCCCCATGTCTCGATGTAGCTGAATCCAGCGAATTCTTCGCCGGCGAGTGCTATGACGGCCTTGGCTTCGCGCATCTTTGTCTGGATGTATTCGTGGGTACGCTTGGCAATACCCGTGCCGCGGTCTTTGGCTGCCTCCTCGATGGTGGTGAGGATGGTGTCGATGTACTTTTCGTGTTGTGCATCGGCAACATATATCTTGATTTCTTCCATTTTTGTTTATGAAGTTATGGGAAGTTATGGGAAGTTAAGGGGAGTTAAGGGACGAATGTCTCCTCACACCCAGTGGCTATTGTCGCTTCGCTCGGCTTTGCCGCTTTCCTCAAGAAAGAACTTCTCAGGGAGCAAGGCGACCGGGACTCCGCAAAGCGCCTGAGCACCAACGGAGCGCAAGAACTTCTCTTAACTCCCTTTAACTCCTCTATTTATTTGTTCATGTCTGGGATGATGTCGGAGAGTGCCTTGAGGACTTTCTTGTATGTGATGCCTTCGCGGATGACGATGAAGATGGTGTCGTCGCCGGCTATGGTGCCGAGGATCTCGGGGGTGTTGCTATTGTCGATGTTGTAGGCGAGGCTGCTTGCATAGCCTGGACGGGTGCGGATGACGCCCATGTTGCCTGAGAAGTTTATCGACAGGAATCCGGTGGTCATGAGCATCTCGCTTGCTGGGCGTGGCGACGATACGCGGCGGTACATGGTGTCGTTAGGCAGTACATATACATACTTGCCGTTGAGGCTTGCCGCCTTGGCTATCTTGAGTTGCTTCATGTCGCGCGAGAGGGTGGCCTGTGTGAGTTCGAATCCCTCTTTGCGCAGTGCCTGGAGCACTTCTTCCTGATTGCTCAGTTGCATGCTCGAGATGAGCATTTTCAGGGTTTCTAATCTGCTTGACTTTACTTTCATATGTTTTATGTGGTGATTAATTCTTGAACGAATGGATTGGTGCTGGGATGCGGCCGCGGCGGTTTACGAGGCGTTCGCATGAGAATGGGTTGACTGGCATGATTGGGGCATATCCGAGGAGTCCGCCGAATTCCACTGTCTCGCCTACCTGCTTGCCTACGACTGGGATGATGCGCACGGCGGTGGTTTTCTGGTTGATCATTCCGATGGCAGCCTCGTCGGCGATGATGCCCGAGATGGTGGTTGCCGGAGTGTCGCCCGGGATGGCTATCATGTCGAGTCCTACGGAGCATACGCAGGTCATTGCTTCGAGTTTCTCGATGGTGAGGGCGCCGATGTTCACTGCGTCGATCATGCCTTGGTCTTCGCTCACTGGGATGAATGCTCCCGAGAGTCCGCCGACATAACTTGATGCCATGACGCCGCCTTTCTTCACCTGGTCGTTGAGCAGTGCCAGACAAGCCGTTGTGCCCGGTGCTCCGCATCGCTCTACGCCGATGGCTTGAAGGATGTCGGCCACGGAGTCGCCCACGGCTGGTGTCGGTGCCAGTGAGAGGTCGATGATGCCGAATGGTACGCCGAGTCGCGCTGATGCCTCCTGTGCCACGAGTTGACCTACGCGTGTGATCTTGAAGGTGGTCTTCTTTATCGTTTCACACAATGTTTCGAAGTCAGCCAGTCCGTTGTTCTTTGGATTGCGGTCCATTTCCTCGAGTACGTATTTCACTACGCCTGGTCCTGACACACCTACGTTGACCACGCAGTCTGGCTCGCTCACTCCATGGAAGGCGCCTGCCATGAATGGGTTGTCGTCAGGGGCGTTGCAGAGCACTACGAGTTTGGCGCAGCCCAGTGAACCGCGTTCTTTTGTTGCTTCGGCTGTCTGCTTCACGATGTCGCCCATGAGTCGCACTGCGTCCATGTTGATGCCGGTCTTTGTGGAACCCACATTGATGCTTGAGCATACGACATCGGTTGTGGCGAGTGCCTGTGGGATGGAGCGCATGAGGAGTTCGTCGGCTGGTGTCATGCCCTTTGCCACGATG
>JAZQOD010000277.1:0-4720 GCA_045627685.1 Prevotella sp.
CCTCGCTCCCTCAGCGCATCGCCGAGAATTTCCATGTTGCCCCCGTTCCCGAGTCTACCACTGTTCCCGCGGCTTCTCCCTCGGTTCCCTCTGCTGCCCCTGTTCCCGAGGCATCTCCCTCGGGTAAAACCGTCAAAAAGAAAGGAGGCCGCCCATGAAGTTGAAACGCCATCATCGCGGAGTGCCTGAGTTGCGGATGGCAGCAATGCCCGACCTCATCTTCACGGTGCTGTTCTTCTTTATGATTGTAACCCACATGCGTGAGAACATCGTAAAAGTGGAATGCCAGCAACCGGTAGGCGAGAACCTCGTCACTGTCACAAACAAGGCTGCTGTGGTGAATATCTATATCGGTCGTGACTTCTCCTCAGGCGAATATCGTGTGCAGGTTGGCGATGTGCTCGTACCACTGTCACAGTTGCCGGAGGCATTGAAAGAGGCACGCGAGGATGTACCATCCGACCTGATGGAACATCTCACCGCAAGTATCCAGGCTGACAGCAGTGTACCGATGCTATATATTAATAAGGTGAAAACGGCACTGCGTGAAGCGAGAATCCTAAAGATAAATTATAACGCTACCGAAATCTCCAGCCAACCAATAGAAAATCAATAAATCATAACTCAATAATTCAAAAATAACAAGGTGAAACAATATCTCGACTTGCTTGACCGTATTCTCAAGGAAGGTGCTGTCAAGGGCGACCGTACTGGTACAGGTATAAAGAGTGTCTTCGGACATCAGATGCGATTCAACATGGCTGACGGATTTCCTCTGCTCACCACCAAGAAACTCCATCTGAAGAGTATCATCCACGAGTTGCTGTGGTTTCTTGCCGGCGACACCAATGTGAAATATCTTCAGGACAATGGTGTGCGTATCTGGAACGAGTGGGCTGATGAGAATGGTGAACTCGGTCCTGTCTATGGTCATCAGTGGCGTTCATGGCCTGACTGTAAGGGTGGCACCATCGACCAGATCAGTCAGGTTGTCGATCTCATAAAGAATCATCCTGAGTCACGCCGTATGGTTGTCAGTGCATGGAATCCTGCTGAAATCGACCAGATGGCATTGCCTCCATGTCACTGTCTGTTCCAGTTCTATGTTGCCGATGGCAAACTGTCGCTCCAACTCTATCAGCGTTCTGCCGATGTGTTCCTTGGTGTACCGTTCAATATCGCTTCCTATGCTCTTCTCCTTCAGATGATGGCACAGGTGTGCGGCCTTGAGTGTGGTGAGTTCATCCACACCACTGGCGACACCCATCTCTATCTCGACCATCTGGAGCAGGCACAGTTGCAACTCACCCGTGAGCCACGCAAGTTGCCACGCATGAAGATCAATCCGGATGTGAAGAGCATCTTCGACTTCAAGTACGAGGACTTCGAACTTGTGGACTACGATCCACATCCACATATCAAGGCGACAGTGTCAGTGTAAGAGGACCCTCTCCGCCCTTCGGGCACCTCCCCCATGATGGGGAGGAGTTTGAAATGCCTTGTAATTCATAAGAAAACAGCTCGAGAGCCTAAAAACTCCCGAGCTGTTTTTGTTTGTTTTTGTTTTCGTTTTCGTTTTCGTCTTCGTTTTCGTCTTCGTTAACGTATTTGTATTCGTCTTATGCTTTTTTTACGGAAAATTGTTTGATATTTGCGAAAATATTTGTAATTTTGCACACGCAAAGAATTAATGTGCAAATATAATATTGAATTAAGATGAAGAAATTTCTCTCGCTTTTGCTTATCGTGTTCATGGCACAGGTTGCTATGGCACAGTCAAATCTCACAGGTAAGTGGCATACATTCAAGAAGGGTAAGCCACAGTCAACAGTAGAAGTTTACAAGGGTAGCGACGGTCTTTACTATGGTAAGATTGTTGCTCTTGCTGATCCTGCTCGCAAGAATGCTACATTCGAGCACGATGGTCCAGACAAGGGTAAGAAACTCGTTGGATTGGTTATCATCAAGAAGATGAAGTTTGAGAATGGTGAACTTGTTGGCGGTACTATCACCGACCCAGAGAACGGCAAGACCTACTATGCTTCAATGAAGATCAACGAGAAGACAAAGCAGCTCGATCTCCGTGGTTCTATCGACAAGAAGGGAATCCTCGGCCGCACCGAGCACTGGTCAAGATAGGAAGACCCCATAGACAACATAAAGCCCCAGTCCTATTTTGGATTGGGGCTTTATTATGATAACGCTTAGGACTGTAAAATTCCCTCCCCATTATTGGGCGGAGAGGGTCTTTCTCTTATTTTTTACAACAATCCCCTTATATCCCTTTGGAACCTTCTGTCCCGCAAGGTTATACCAGCCTGTGCTGAGTTCAGTCGAAGAATCATCGTTACCGTTAACGCTAACCCCCTCAATCCCCGTTTCTTCATCGGTGAGTGGAACGATAGTGCCCATCATGCCCCATATCTCATGATTGCGATAATCATCGATAGACACTGCTGGCACATGAAGTGTCACTTTCGTATTTCGCACACCTTCAAAAGTCTTCAGCAGTACTGTTGGCACGGCCTCTGCATAGCAGAAAATATCAGTAATATCAAAGCCACTGTTGAAAACATAATCTCCAATATATTCGATGCTCTTTCCCAGTGTAAGAATTTCACATTCGTTGTCGGCAAAAGCCCAGTCGCCAATCTCTATAACTCCATCGCCGATGGTTATCTCCTTGAGGCTCGAGCAATACTGAAAAGCTGCTCCGTCGATAATCTTCACATTATCAGGTATTGTCAGCGACTTCAGTTCAAAGCATAGATAGAACGCAGCCGTACATATACGCTCCACATTGCCAGGGATGGTGAGTGTCTCCAAACTCTCACAGTCATAGAATGCACTACTCTTGATAGTCTTCACATTCTCACCAATCTGCAGATTTTTCAGGCTCGTGCAACGCCCGAAGGCTCCACTGCCTATCTCCTCAACACCATCGCCCATGGTCACTGTTTCCAATCCGAAGCAGTAGTCAAACGCATGATTGCCAATGATGGTGATATTGTCTGGAATGTTTATCTCTGTAAAAGCATTACAGTTCCTGAATGCATAGTCTTCTATGACAGTCACAGATTCAGGAATGTCTATTGGTAGCAGTTCCCAGCAATAAGCGAAACAACGGTCTTCAATTCTGGTCACTCCATCAGGAATGTTGATTGTTTTCAGGTTGTGACATTCATAGAACGCCTTCTGTCCAATTCTTGTTATGGTCTTTGGAAGAACCACAGAGATGAGGTTCTCACAATTGGAGAACGAAGCTTCGGCAATAGATGTCACAGTATATGTAACATTGTCAACAGTGATAGTCTCTGGAATAACGACATCTCCCTCATAGTATTCGGTCACCTCGTACGACACTTCAGCCGTCATCTGGTCATTGTCGAGCAGATAGTAAATACCATCTATGTTCACATCATAGTTTTTTGTTGCACCCCACGCCGCAACCGCCAGCAGTGGCAACAAAACAGCAAGAACCAATCTCTTCATATCCATTTTTATTATTTTAAGTTTATTATTTTAAGCCTCTCCCCATCCCTCTCTTTAAGGTAAGGGCGTACAATCTCGGAGTAGGATAGAGTTCTGTTGTTGAATATCTGTTTATTTCAGTTGTTTTGTTAATGTTTTTATGTCTTCCCCTCGGCTAGCCCTCTCCGCCCTAAAGGCATTATAAAGCCCTCCCCATTATGGGGGAGGTGCCCCTTCATGGGGCGGAGAGGGTCCGTGGGTCAGTGGGCTTTACAGCACTGACACCGGCAACTGGCGATTGATAGCTGCGTTGAAACTTACTATAGTCTCTGAACGAGCGAGTCCCAGTGGCTGGAGTTTGTCGTGGATGATAGTCATCAGGTGATGATTTGTTTTAGCGTACATCTTGATGAACAGATCATAAGAGCCAGTGGTGAAATGACATTCCACCACCTCAGGAATCTTTTTCAATTCCTCAACAACCTTGTCGAACTTTGAAGGGTCCTTCAAATACAATCCGACATAGGCACAGGTGCCGTATCCCAGAGCCTCAGGATCAATGATGAACTGTGAACCCTTGAGCACACCGTTCTGCTGAAGACGCTGAATACGCTGATGAATAGCAGCACCACTTACATTACACTCTCGAGCAACCTCAAGGAAAGGCACACGAGCATCGTTAGCCACAAGGCTCAGAATCTTGCGATCTAACTCATCTAAATTACAATTAGCCATAAGTATTCAAATTTTCCTGGACAAAGATAAAACAAAAAAATTACAATGCCAAAGAAAAACCGAATTAATTAGTCAAAATTCACAGTTTTACATCCATTTTCAACCCCCATTGTTGACAAATTGTAAGTTATCCCCCATGTTAACAGTGTAAAGATGAAAAATGATTTCCTGATAATCTCCACTCCGTGGTTGTATTGTCAATGTGAGTGTTCTTGCAAACAAGTTTGCCGCCCCCTCCCATCTGCCAATACGCTGCCTCTGATGAGTCAGCCATGATTATCAGTAAATTAAAATGGCCGCAGGCAGCAAAATATATAAAAATCTGTTCACGCGCCGCTATCCCCGCACTGATGCAGTTCCCCCGGATGGTCTCCCTCCCATCACGGGGAGGGCTGGGGAGGGGTCTCCTATTTTAAAATATTTTGCTGCGACAGCGATTTTAGATTAATATTATGATGCACTCGAAGATCGAAGATAGAGAGTGGCATTGGCGTCAGATTCATTGACAGAGAGT
>JAZQOD010000278.1:0-2592 GCA_045627685.1 Prevotella sp.
ATTCTTTATTTCCAAGGCATTTTGAAATCTTCCCCATCATGGGGGAGGTGCCCGAAGGGGGGAGAGGGTCTTCTAGAATGTCACACTAATACCTCCCGATATTGAACGTATTGGCGAGTATCCACCGCCGCTTGAACTACCCTTCAGCGAGTTACGAGGGTCGAAACCCTTGCGTGCTGTCCAGTAGGCAACATTGTCGGCCGAACAGTAGATACGCGCACGGGTGAGTGTCAATGGAGCAATCCATTTCTTTGGCAGGTTGTAGCCCACAGAGATGTTCTTCAGTGTGAGATAACTGCCCGATACGAGGAAACGGTCTGAGCGCGATGTCGATGTCTGATCGCCGTACTGCCAGCGTGGGATGTTGCTGGTAGGATTTTCTGCCGACCATGCATCGAGCACATCCTTATGATATGAATAGCCTGTCCATCCTGAATATGGGTTGGTCATCAGGTCGGCATAACCTGAGTCGTACACCTTGCCTCCGAGTGCATAGACGAAGTTGCAGGTGAAGTCGAAGCCGTAGGCATTGAGGTTGGTACCGAAACCACCGAACGCCTTGGCATTGGCATCGCCACAGAGGAAATAACTGCCCGTATCCCACGAAGTGGTTGTTGTGAGTTCGCCTGTCTCCTTGTTTTGTACATACCATGTCGACAGACCTGTTTCGGCGTCAGGACCGGCATATCGCTTCAGTCGCCATGTGTTGAGAGGCAGACCTTCGCCAATGAACTTCGTACCACTGTTGAATCCCGGATGACCGTCCATTGTATTGCCCTTGTTGTCTTCGTTGAGGTAGGTCACCTCGTTGGTGTTATGCGAGATATTCATGTTCACACTCCAGTTGACATTCTTCGAACGAATGACATCGACATTGAGCGAGAACTCCACACCGCGGTTCACCATATCACCCACATTGTCGTAGTAGCCCGACGAACCGTAACTCAATGGCAGATATACCCAGAGGAGCATATCGGTGGTCTTGCGTGAATAGAAGTCTAATCCACCGGTGATGCGACGCTTGAACATCTCGAACTCCAAGCCGACATTGAACTCTCCGCCTGTCTCCCAGGTGATGTTCTTCTTACCCAGCGATGAGAATGTGTAGGCTGCGTTTCCGCCTGCCGATGAATATGAGTAGTTGTCGGTGTAGGCATACGAACCGATACCGTCGTTACCCTGCTCACCGTAACTAACCTTCAGTTTCAGCATGTCGAGCCACGACTTGGTGCCTTCCATGAACGATTCCTTGTTCACAATCCATGCTCCACCGAGACTCCAGAAGTTACCCCAGCGGTAAGCCTTGTCGAAGCGTGACGAACCGTCGCGACGGAACGAGGCGTTGGCGTAGTACTTGCTGTCGTAGTCGTAGAGGGCACGGGCAAAGTAACCTTCCACATTATATATAGATGTGTAACTGTCGCTCGAGATATTGGTGAGCAGACCGCCCAACTCCACATTGGTGGCATAGTCGTAGAATTCCGACTTCGAACCGCTCACGCCTGTCGATGAAGCACGGTAGTACTCATGACCGACGAGTGCCGAGAGGTTGTTCCTGCCATACGAGTGGTTCCAGTTGAGCAACTGCTGTGTGTTGATGTTGTAGGTGCGATAATGACCTACTGATGCACTACCACCTGTTCCGGCATAGAAACCGTAGTAAGGGTAGTTGGTTGAAATCATGCGGTTCTCAGTGTCGTTGACCGATGCGTTGATGGTGAACTTGAAATCCTTGAGGAATGTCACATCAGCATATCCCGACACACTGAAAGCATTGGAATTATTGGTATAGTTGGTCTCGCGGTCTTCCTGCACACAGTTGGCACTGTTGTAGAGGGCGCGCACCAGTCCGATGACAACACCGTCACCATAGTCATAGCGCTTGCCGTGGGCATCGGTGAGGATGTTTCCCTGGGCATCGCGGATATATACAGGATAGATTGGAGCGATGTCGTGAACCACACTGAACGAGTCGTTCAAACCATTCGACTGGTTGTGGGTGTAACTGCTGTTCACACCGACACGCAACCAAGGACGAGCCTGATAGTTCATCTTCAAGCGTGCCGAATAGCGGTCGTAGTAGTTGTTGTAAGCCAGACCTTCGTTCTTCAGATAACCCAGCGAGAGCATGGTGTCGAACTGGTCGTTACCGCCGTTCACATTCATGTTGTACTCCTGACGCATACCGTTGCGCAAGCCTTCCTTACGCCAGTCGTCAGGGATGATATAATACTGGTTGCCGTCTCTGCCGGTGATGGTGTTACCCATTCTTGCATTAGGGTTGAGCAGTCCGTTCTGACCGATGAGATACTCTCCCTCAGGCACCGACATCGAGAGGTATGACACACCGCCCTCGTCAGTGCTTGCGCCGAGAGTGGCATTGGCATTTCTCCATGCTGTATATGCATCCTGGCTCTGCGCATCGCGGTAGTAGTTGTACAGGGCTGTGTAATGAGTCTGATAGTACTGACCGGTATTGGTAATCTTGTCGTAGTCCACCTTCGCGTCGGTGTTCGCACCCCAACGGGCATCGAACGAAATGGTAGCCTTGCCACGCTTTGCCGACTTAGTGGTAATCATAATCACACCGTT
>JAZQOD010000279.1:0-1942 GCA_045627685.1 Prevotella sp.
GTGAATGCCGACATCAAGCAGGTGTTCACCATCACCGGTTTCTATTCACTCTTTGAATTCTGCTAAATTTTGTTGACTTAGTGTTTTCGTCTTCGTTTTCGTAAATCACTAAATTAGTAAATCCGTAAATCCGTAAATCAGTAATGCTTTGGGGCTTGTCGTTTTTCGGTTGGTTAACAGTTGCTATTATCATAACCAAAGCAGTGCTGATGATTAAAACCCGACTACCGGGCGATATCATCGGCCTTGGCATTATTGTCTTCCTGCTTCTCGTGGGCGCACTGCCTACCGAGATGGCTCTGTCGTGTTTCAGTTCCACATCGGTGGTTCTCGTCGGTGCACTGTTCGTCCTTGCAACAGCCCTCGTACATTCGGGACTCGTCCACTGGATGACATCCCACCTCCTCGGACGCCCTAAGGACCTGAGCAAAGCCCTGTTGCAGATCATGATGCCGGCATCCATCATGAGCGCCTTCATCAGTTCTGCACCGGTAATGGCTCTCATGCTCGGCACTGTCAAGATGTGGGCACGCCGTCGTGGTTTCATGCCATCAAAACTGCTGCTGCCACTGAGTTACGCCACAACCCTCGGCGGTGTGTGCACCCTTATCGGTACCACCCCGAACCTTGTCGTTGCCGATATCTACAACTCCGAAACCGGCGAGTCACTCGGCTTCACCTCCACCACCATTCCGGGACTGTTCTGCCTCGTTGTCGGCATGGCAATCATCATCGCCCTGCAACGACTCCTCCCTGTGAGAAAATGTCCTGAAGAGACCTTCGAGAGCAGTGCCGACTACACCGTGGAACTTGTCATCCCTGCCGACAATGAGCATATCGGAGAAACCGTCGAAGATGCACGACTGCAGAATGTCGATGGAGGTAGTCTGGTCGAGATTGTACGTTTCGACAGCGAGATTATCTCCCCTGTGCCAAACGATGAGTTCCTGCTTGGTAACGACCATCTCGTTTATTCCGGCGACATAAACAGCATTCTCCAACTACGCAACACCCATGGACTTGTCAACGCAAATCATATTGTGTTCAACACCAAGGATGTGAAGGAAAGGAAGCGTAAGTTGCAGATGGCTACCATCGACTTTGCCAGTCCATTGATTGGCAAGTGCATGCGCGACATCTCCTTCGAGGATCGCCACGGAGTAGTCCTCGTGGCTGTAGCACGTGGAGGTGAGCGTATCAAGGAAATACCACGTGACATCGTGCTTCGTCCCGGTGACACATTGTTGTTGGAAGGTACCAAACTGTTGCCAGAGAAGTTCAGCGGTGAACTCAATTTCTTTGATTCCGTGGCACTCCCTCAGGATCCAGGCAAGACACTCGGTGCCACCATCATCCTTGCTGCGATGGTACTGCTCGCTGTGACAGGCGTCATGCCACTCCTCAACAGTTGTCTGCTTGCCACTGTTGCGATGCTCGTGATCCGTTGTCTCTCCATCGAGCAACTGCAGAATGCCATCAACTGGAAACTCCTCATGGTCTTTGCCGGTTCCGTATGTATTGGTAAGGCCATAACCTATACAGGCGTCTCGCAAGCCGTGTCAGACGGTATCACCCTCATGGCAAACACCAGTCCGCTCATCTCACTGGTTATTATCTGCACTGCCGCGACGTTCATCACTGAGTTCACCTCCAGTGCCTCCGCTGCCGCCATCTTCGCCCCTATCGGCATCACCATTGCCAATTCGTTAGGCGTCAATCCAGTCACCTTCTGTGTGGCAATCATGATCAGTGTCAGCAGCACCTTCGCCACCCCTATGGGATCAGAGACCAACACCTTTGTATATGGTCCCGGCGGTTACCGTTTCATCGACTACATCCGTATCGGCTTGCCGATGAACATCATCCTCCTCATCGCCAACATCTTCATCACTACAATTGTCTATCCACTATAAAAATACAGAACCCACCTATAAAAAAAGGG
>JAZQOD010000280.1:0-3070 GCA_045627685.1 Prevotella sp.
CAATGCTGGGATGAGGAACTGCTGCAGACCGAGACGAGCCGGCATCTCTGCTCCGCGCATTGCCTTGAACGAAGCATCAATGCAGAGACGACCATCGGTGAGCGGTGTATAGGAGATGGTACACATGAAGCGACTCTTGCCGATAGACACATTATGCTTCACGACAACTTCCTCGGAACCGTCCTTCAATGTGTGCTTCTGACAATCGATGAGTCGCGCGCGGACATCTTCTATTTTACGACGGTCGTTGGAAATAGAACGGAAGAAATTATAATGGAGGTTGCCAGCAAGGAGTTCGCGACCACCTGATTTCAGCGAGGTCATAAATCCGGTCTCTGGGTCGAGGGTGTATTCGATATTGCCCTTGCCCGGGGTAATCTGCTGTTCCTTCTCTTTGAGGGTGATCTGCTCCTGAGCAACTACAAGACCAGCATCAGCCCAGATTTCATTGTACTTGAGGAGGATATCGACATTGAGGAAATACTCCGCTCCATCGTTGGTGTCAGGGAGTTCCACCTTCACCTTTGCCACCTCGCCATATTTTGCCGATGGGAGGTCAACGAGGACTGTCTTTGATGGACAACCATCGCGAACCACCTGGTAGGCAAGTTGCAACTCATCGAGATTGACATCGGTGTATTTGTTGAGGACAGAGAGTTCTGAGCCGTTGAGGGTAATCTCTGCATACTGATAGGCCTTCTTCACCTGGAGGAGTTTTGGAGTGACCTTGCGGTCAGGTGTCACGATACCATTGCAGCAGAAGTCCTGATCGTTAGGAGCATCGTCGAAGGTACCGCCATAGCCAAACCAGTCGGCTTTGCCTTCGCCCCATCCCTTTGGACGGAGACCCTGGTCAACCCAGTCCCAGATACAGCCACCAATCATTCGTACACTCTCGTGCTCGATATAATCCCAGTATTCCTTGAGGTTACCGATGGCGTTACCCATAGCGTGGGCGTACTCGCAGAGGAAATATGGTTTCTGATGACCGTTACGGTCGTTGCCAATCATATTGCTGAGCGATGGATACATCTGCGAATCCATGTCCATATCATCGTTCTGCTCACAGTAGTGGATAGGACGGGTGGTGTCCAAAGCACGGATGGCATCGCGCTCGGCGATGGCATTGCAACCGGCTCCCGACTCATTGCCCAACGACCAGAACACTACCGATGGGTGGTTTCTGTCGCGCAGAACCATACGCACGCCACGGTCCACATAGGCTTTCTCCCACTCTGGGTTGTTGGTGAGCGAGTGGTTGGCGTGACTCTCCTGATCAGCCTCATCCATGATGTAGAGACCGTAGTAGTCGTAGAGGGCATACATCTTTGGATCGTTAGGATAGTGGGATGTACGCACGGTGTTGATATTATGGCGTTTCATCAGGAGGATATCCTCGATCATACTCTCTGCAGGGATTGCCTTGCCGAGGGTTGGATGAGTATCATGACGGTCAACACCCTTGAAATAGGTGAGTTTTCCATTGATATACACCTTGTTGTTCTTGATTTCCACTTGGCGGAAACCGAAGCGCTGAGAGGTACACTCCACAAGTTTGTCCTTGGCATCGTAGAGATACACATCGACATTATAGAGGTAAGGACGCTCAGCCGACCAGGTGTTGACATTGCTGATTGCAATCTCTTTCTGGTTGGAACGAGCCACCTCACGACCGTCGTTGTCGCGAACGACAACCTCTGTGCGACCATTGCTGATGATATCGGCGGTGAGGACAGCCGACTTGAAGTCATCTGCCAGTACCGACGACAGACGAATGTCGTTGATATGAACCTTTGGATGAGCCACGAGATATACATCGCGGTGGATTCCAGCAAGGCGGAAGAAGTCCTGGTCTTCGATATACGAACCATCAGACCACTTATACACCTCGACAGCCACGGTGTTCTTGCCCACCTTGACGAAGTTGGTGATATCAAACTCTGAGTCGTTGTTGGCACCCTGTGAGTAGCCCACCTTCTTGCCATTCACCCATACATAGAATGCAGAATAGACACCATCGAAATGAAGCACCACCCGCTTGTCTTTCCACGACTGTGGAATGGTGAAGTCACGACGATACGAGCCTACTGCGTTTGGCTCTTTCTCGGCGGTGTAGCCTCGCTGTGGCTGGATGAAAGGAGGATTGTTGAGGAATGGATAGGTGATATTGGTGTAGATTGGTGTTCCATAGCCTTCCATCTCCCAGTTTGAAGGAACTGTGATGTTCTCCCAGTTCGACACATTATATGTGGTCTTGTAGAAATCGGCAGGACGGTCCTCAGGCTGTTTTGCCCAATGGAACTTCCACTGGCCGTTGAGCAACTGATAGAACGACGACTGTGGACGGATCCATGGTTTCGCAGTAGCCTCATCAGCCATCATCTCCTCACGCGAAGGGTAAGGATAGAAGGTGGCGTGACCATCGAGTTTGTTGATGCCGATGATATTCTGGTTCTCCCAGTCGTTGTTGCTCTCGGTCTTTGGGAGAATCATCTCCACCTTGACATTCGACTCGACGAGTACCCACTGCTGACCTTCGGCATTGTCGTTGCGACTGACGCTCCATACCGGTTCGCCGAACTGAGCCTGATCGCGGAGTCCGAGATTAAGACCAGAAGGCACACTGGTGATGTTGTATCGGCCGTTAGGGAGTTTTGTGATACGCCAGTGCTGGTTGACATTATCAATGCTCTCGCTCCACTGCAATACGCCCTGCTCTTTTTTGCCTCCACCATTGTCGAGGCCCATCTGCGAGTAGGCATTGATGATACGATACACATCGTCCTTCAAAGGAAGGATTTTCCACACTTGCGAAGATTCACCCTCCTTGCGCTTGGCAAGGAAGATTGCTGCATCCTGGGCCACGGAACCATTATTGTCGAGGACCAGACCTGATGGAGTCTGGATCTCGTAGGCTTTCTTTGCATCAATCTGCGCCGAAGCCGAGATCACAGCCACCAGGGTCAATAATAAGGTTAATAATCGTTTCATAGGTTTTTAGGGGTTGTTATAGGGTTTAGGGGGATTTTCTCAAGAATGAGAAAAAAAGGGACAGCGTTCTCCCAAATGA
>JAZQOD010000281.1:0-20374 GCA_045627685.1 Prevotella sp.
ATTGTTTTATTGTTTTATTGTTTTATTGTTTTTTTCAGGTTAGGGTAGATTCATAATCCGTGTACACCTTTTGTACAATCAAAGCCAGCAATCAAGGATCTGCGTTACAAACGTTACAAGTTACAATTAAAAAGATGAGCATCAAAAATGGGCAACATTCACATGCTGCCCATAATCTATACTCCAATATGAAGTAAAAATTCTAGTAGTGATAAAATAACCCCATTCTCTGGGAACGGAAACGTAATATAGGAAGTCTATGCCTTGTTTTGTTGAACTATTGAAAAGATTAAACTATTTATTTCATTGCAAAGATAGCACAAAAACTGATATTTTGCAAGTTTTTTAGGCTACTAATTATCTTCATTTTATAATTTTCCTTTCATTCTGCATGGAAATTAAAGTTTTTTAACATGGGGGGGGTAAAATCTTTTGCTATTGGGGAATATGGTGTTTTCTAGGGACGAAAAAGCCCCTCCTTTTCGGGAGAGGCTTTTATACATTTTTCATCAGTGACTACTTCAGGCGTTTTACGCGGACATTGCGGAACCAGAGTTCTGATCCGTGACCGAGGAAACCGATATAGCCGGTCTGGTTGAAGAGGCCCGGATGTTCATTATGGTCATAAGTGCCATCCTTGGTTGCTTCCTTGATGTCGCCCTCGGTAATGACGGTTCCGTTGAGGGTTACACGTACGTGCGTACCTTTTATATAAATCTCTTCCTCGTTCCACTCACCTACTGGTTTCAGGCAGTCGCGGTTCTGGGTTGGGATGATGCCATATACCGAACCGTGATACTGATAGTCGCGAAGGTCAGGCTGGTAGATATCGTTGTAATGGTCGAGCACCTGAATCTCCATTCCATAGTAAGCAGCATCCTTGCCCATCTCGGCACGAACACCGATACCATTGTTGGCACCTGGGGTAAGTTTGAACTCGAAGCGGAAGATGAAGTCCTGATATTCCTCCTTGGTGTAGAGGTTGCCAAAACCATTACCGCGTGGCTTCACATAGATGCAGCCATCCTCGGCACGGTAGTTCACGAAGTCACCCTGGAAATTAGAAAGGTTGGTGCCATCAAACAACAGTTTGAAACCTTCCTTCTTCTCCTTGGCAGAGAGTTGAACAGGTACGGCCTGTGGGAGTTCGTGGATATAGATGTCACGGTATTCAACAACCGAACCGTGTGCCTGCAACTCAATCTGCTCCTTAAGCATCAGAGGAAGCGAACGATCCCAGTAGTTCTCCATAAGGACATTGTCAACAACGAGTTTGCCATTGAGATATACTGTCACGCACTCATCGACCATGCGGATGAAGAACGAGTTCCACTCGCCGACGGCGTTGTCAGCCACGCAGAGTGGAGTGCTGCGATGAACCTGGTTGTTGTACAAACCGCCAGAGCCAACCTCTGCACCAACATTAGTGCGGGCTGTATCCCATATCTGCACCTGTGGACAACCGCGGAGATAGATGCCAGCATCCGGTTCTGCGCCAGGCAGCAAGCGCCAGTCAACATACATCTCGAAATTGCCATATTTCTTCTCAGTGCAGAGACTGCGGCCCTGACCGTTGAAACGGATTACGCCATCCTCAACCGACCAAGTCTTTGCCATCAGTTCGTCAGCCTGCTGCTGGAGTTCGTTGAGTTGCTTCTCCTTGAGGGCAGTACGCTTATGAGGATTGTCGTAAGGAGCTTCGAGGAGTCCCTTCCAACCAGTGAGGTCCTTGCCGTTGAACAATGATACGAAACCGCCATCCTCGTTTGCCAGTTTATCCAACTGCTGCTGAATCTCAGTGCGCTGATAGTCGGCATCGCCACCAGTGATGACATCCTTGGCGCGCTTCATGAGAGCAACGACCTCAGGACCGTTCATCTCGTTATGACCGGAAGTGAGCACACGGATAGCCTGTGCGGCAGCCTGCTGTGTCTCAGCATTATCAAGATATTCGCCACAATAGAACACTGCAGGAAGTACATTGGTACGAGCCACGAGTGCCAATACCTTCTCCTTTTCCTCTGTCGATGTTGCCAACTTCATTGCTTCGCGCAACTTCAACAGGCGCTGTGCACCAGGGATGTTACGCTTGATAGAGGTGATGGCCTTCTCGAATGGGGTGAGTTCAACGACAGGCACATCAGTACCCTTGCGGTGGGAGATGATAGAAGCGGCAGTCTCATTACCAGCGAAGTCGTTGGTGAGGAGTGATGTCACATCGCCTGGATAGCAGCGCAGGCAAGCATTTGCCAGTGCCACCTTATCAGCATCAGCACTGTTGAGCAATGCTGCCACAGCGCCCATATCCTCAGACTTACCAATACGGGTGAGAGTCCACGCAGCCTGGTTCACCACCTCTGGGTTCTTGCTTGCAAGGAGAGCCTTCACTGGTGCGGTATCAGCCTCGTCAGGGTTGGTGCCGAGCCAATAGAGGATATCAACCTTTGCATCATCGGTCAACTTTGGAAGCATTGCAGCGGCCTCGGCAAGGGCGGTAGCCTTCTGTGCACGATTGCCATAGGTGTTGATGATATTGACAGCCTCCATACGCACCTGGCGTGACTTGCTCTTGAGAGTCTTCTTCAAACCAGCCTGTGCGGCATCTACATTAGGAACAATAGCAACAGCGTTAGGGGTGAATCCCTTGATGTTGCGGAGCATACGCACGAGCATCTCACGATTGGTGACATCCCAAGGATGCTGAGCGCAGTCCTGTGTCACATCACCAGAGAGACGGCTGTTGATGATATCGATATGCTTCTGCAGAGTGGCTTTCAGAGCCTCACGCTGTGCAGCATCGAAATTGGCGTTACCAGCCCATGCACCAAAGGCATCGAGGGCATATTCCACCTTTGTGCGACTCTCGTCATTACGCTCCAGCATGGCGATGAGCATCTCTACACCATCGGTGCCAGTTGATTCGATGTCGCTCATAAGACGATTGTAGAGTGCAACATTGTCGGCAGGCAACTGGTTGAGGGCATCAACAATCTTTGTATCAGCCTTGCGGTTCAACGGCTGAGCAAAAGCAACGGTTCCGGCAAGAAGCAGAACCAACAATATAGTATTTCTTAATGTCTTCATAATCTATCCTCCTATTTATTTCCATCCTTGGCGTTCTTCCTGATAAACAAGAGCATTGGCAGCATCGTCGTTGATGAACTCCATCTTGTCGGAATCGAAATGGAGAGTACGGTTGAGCTGCAGAGCCACAGCACCCATATTGACAAGTGTTGCCGAGCGGTTTCCGTTGTCCTCGTTGAGAGCAAACTTCTGGCGTGTGCGGATACACTCGTCGAAGTCGGTGTTCTGAGGAAGCGGATCAGGGAATTCAGCAAGCTTATGCTGCCAGTCAGGGATATCGCAAACGAAGTTGTTATATACATTTCCGTTAGGACCAGAGATATAAGGAGCATCAGGATCGCCGTAATCGCCACCCCAGAGGATGATCTGGCAACCGTCGGCATAGGTATATTTTATCTCACGCCATGTGCCAACTGCATCAGGATGCTGCTGAGGAGCATCGACCTCCACCTTCACCGGTGATTCATTATCTTTGCCGAGGATATACTGCACTGGGTCCATATAGTGCTGTCCCATATCTGTCAAACCACCACCGTCATAGTCCCAGTATCCGCGGAAGGTCTGGTGAACACGATGAGGGTTGTAAGGTTTGTAAGGAGCAGGGCCGAGCCACATGTTATAGTCGAGTTCTGCAGGCACAGGCATTGGGTCGAGATGCTCCTTGCCTACCCAGTAGAATTTCCAGTCGAAACCGGTGTGCTTAGAGATGGTAACCTTCAGAGGCCATCCGAGAAGGCCGCTCTGAACAAGTTTCTTCAAAGGAGCAACGGTAGAGCCCAGACCATAGAAGTTGTCAGTGAAACGGAACCATGTATTCAGGCGGAACACTCTGTTATAGCGTTCCACAGCCTCCTTCACACGCTTACCCTCGCCGATGGTTCGTGTCATTGGTTTCTCGCACCATATATCCTTACCGGCCTTTGCTGCCTCGATAGACATCAGGGCATGCCAATGAGGAGGAGTAGCGATATGCACCACATCGATACTTGGATTGGCAATGAGTTCACGCCAATCGGAATAGAGTTTGAGATCGGCATCGACATTACGACCCTCATCGTGGAGTTTGCCAGCCAACTGGCGAGCACTCTCGAGATGGTTCTTGTCAACGTCGCAGATAGCAATACAACGGGTCTTTCCATACGAGAAATGGCCCAATCCCATGCCACCAACACCAATAATTCCTTTTGTCAGCTGGTCGCTTGGAGCCACAAAACCATTACCACCCAGCACATGGCGTGGCACGATGGTAAACGCTGCAAGGGCACCACTGGCCTTCAAGAAACTTCTTCTTTTCATACGCTTTTATTTTATTTAGGTTTTAGTTCAACGATTTTCGCCACAAAAGTAAAAAAATAAAATTGCTGTAGCAAGCAATTATCGTAAAAAAATATAGCAAATCGTAAAAAACAGGTGGCGATTGGTAAAAAACAGTGAAGCCCTCCCTGAAGAGAAGGATGGGGGAGGGACTTTTATCGGCACAGCTTGCAACCTTCGCATTTGTTGAGTTCGCCACGGAAACGCTTCTCAACAAGATAATGCAGACGGTCGCGCAACGGTTCAAGGCGAATCTGGTCGATTACCTCGCCAACGAAAGCAAACTGCAAAAGGAGTTTTGCCTCGTTGAGAGAGATGCCTCGCTGACGCATATAGAACAACGCTGCATCATTGAGTTGACCAACAGTTGAGCCATGGGCACATTTCACATCATCAGCATAGATTTCGAGCATCGGTTGGGTGTACATACGGGCTTCCTTGGTGGCACAGAGGTTCTGGTTGGTCATAGCCGAAGTTGTCTTCTGTGCATCCTTGCGTACAAGGACACGACCAGCAAAAGCACCGACAGACTTGTCGTTGAGGACATATTTGTAAAGTTCGTGACTCTCGCAGTGACCAACGGCATGGTCGATAACGGTGTTGTTGTCAACATGCTGTTCCTTGTCGGCAATGACACATCCATTGCTCCAGCATTCCGCCCCTTCGCCACGGAACACTACATCAAGGGTGTTGCGGGTGAAGCCGTTATGAAGGGTGACAACACTATGATTGAGGCGCGATGAACGTTGCTGCTCCACAAATGTGTTGCTGACGAGATGATTCTTCACATGAGTCTCTTCAAGGCTGTACATATCGAGCGAGGCGTTCTCGCCGACATAGACCTCGACGACCTGTGTAGCAAGGAACTCTTTATCGTCAGCGGCATGGTCGCAGAACAACAGTTTGATTTCGGCACCCTCTTCAAGCACGATGAGTACACGGCGGTTGATCATCAAATCAACATCAGAACGTAGTATGTTGATGACTTGAATGGCGCGATCCACATGGACATTTTTCGGAACATACACGAACAGTCCGTCCTGTGCCAACATAGTATTGAGGGCGACCTCTCCTCCTACCTTCTCGTTCTGCGCCAGACGGTTGTAATATTTCGATACCAGTTCCGGCTGTTCCTTTGCCACCTTGCATAGCGAATCTACTATGACTCCCTCCGGTAATGTGGTCTTTGGCAGTGCATCAGAGTAGAAACGGTCGTTGACAACGAAATATAGCGAAGTGCTCAGGTTCGGCACATCACATTTGAAGGCGTCGTAAGGGTTGACAGGAATGGCAAGGCGGTTGAGGTTGACACCATAGTCAGGGGCAAACACCTCTTCGAGATTGGTGTACTTATAACGCTCCACCTTACGGGTTGGCAGACCAACGGTGCGGAAAGTTTCGAATGCAGCATCACGCTCAGCATTCAGGACCTCGGCACTGTGATCGCATATCATTTTGCGACAACCCTCGTACAAATCTATATATTGTTTCACAGATTTCATTTTACTCCTCTACCTCTGCTTTTATCCAGTCAAATCCACGCTCCTGAATCTCGTTAGCCAGTTCAGGACCGGCAGTCTTCACAATTCTACCCTTATAGAGCACATGTACATACTGTGGGCGAATCATCTCCAACAGACGGTCGTAATGGGTGATTACGATAGTCGAAGTCTTATCGGTGCGGAGTTTGTTGACTCCCTCTGCCACAATACGCATTGCATCTACATCAAGACCAGAGTCAGTCTCGTCAAGGATGGAGAGTGTTGGTTCGAGCATAGCCATCTGGAATATCTCATTGCGCTTCTTCTCGCCACCCGAGAATCCTTCGTTCACAGAACGGTTAGCGAGTTTTGTGTCGAGTTCCACGATCTTGCGCTTCTCACGCATGAGTTTCATGAAGTCGCTTGCATTCATTGGTTCCAACCCCTGATACTTACGCTTCTCGTTGATGGCAGCGCGCATGAAATTGGTCATGCTCACACCAGGAATCTCCACCGGATACTGGAACGAGAGGAACAATCCCTCGTGAGCACGGTCCTCTGGTTTCATTTCAAGAAGGTTCTTTCCGTTATACCATGCCTCGCCTTCAGTAACCTCATACAAAGGGTTACCCACCAGCACTGCACTGAGAGTGGACTTTCCCGAACCGTTAGGTCCCATAATAGCATGTACCTCACCATCACCGATAGTGAGATTGATGCCACGCAATATTTCCTTATCACCGATTTTGGCGTGAAGATTCTTTATTTCAAGCATTTTCTTTTCTAATTATTTTATAAACGGATAGTACAAAGTACTATTTCAACATACAAAGTTACAGCAAATAAGACACAAAACAAAGGAAAATCACAAGATTTTGTTTCTGAGATACCATTATTTCTGCATCTGCTGGCGGTAGGCAGTAGGTGTGCAACCGAATTCCTGATGGAACTGTCGTGAGAAATGTCCAACAGTATTGAATCCACACATCCATTCTATCTCACTGATAGGTTTGTCGGTCTCTACAAGCATACGCTTTGCTATCGACATTCGACGGTTACGAACATACACCGCAACAGGCATACCAGTAAGATTTCGCATTCGGCGGTTGAGTGTCGATACTGACATACAGCATTTCTCTGCAAGGAAACTGCCGTTCACATCGCCAGAACTTAAATTTTCGTCGATAAGTTTGTTGACCGATTCCACGAAGTTCATCTCCTCATTAGAGATATTCTCCACGACAGGCATTTCTGTCACCTCTCCCCTGAACTTACGGCGCAACAAGTCACGCTGCTGGAGGGTGTTCTTCACCACAAGCAACAGTTCATCGACAATAAACGGTTTGCCGATATACACCTCTGCACCGGCTTCCAGACCCTCCAGTCGTTCATGGTTCTCCACACGGGCAGACACAACGATTATCGGCAGATGGTTCATCGTTTCGTCCTCACGCACATGATGCATCAGTTCAAGACCATCCATTCGTGGCATGGCGATATCCGTGATGAGAAGGTCTGGCATCTCACTCTTCAACATATCGAGAGCCTCGAGACCATCAACGGCATGATATACATGATATCCCTGATTGCGAAGTACACTACACATCAGCAAAGCCACATCTTCATTGTCCTCAGCAATAAGAATGCGGTTTTCAGGAGTTTCATCATAAGCAGGAGGTACTGCCTGTTCGCCGGTTGGTTCCGGTGCTTTGAACTGCACAGTATCGCTGATATCCACATTCTCGAGTCGCTTTTCCTTTGAAGCCACGATGAGAGTCTTCATCAGTTCAAGGAGATTGCGCCCTTGACGCTGGGCTGCTTCAATGGCAAGCAGTGCCTCTGTATCATTCACAGGGATTCGCGTCTTGAACTGATCGATGATGCCCAATACCACCGTCATAGGGGTACGCAACTGATGAGTGATGTTACGATAGAACACATCGCGTTCCTCGGCGGTCTTCTTTCTCTCCCTCAGCACATGCTGGTACATAGCGAGGACTGCCAACAGTGCGAACACCACCAGACAGGAAATGATGATGACCATATTACGAGCCATCCTACTGTCACGGGCATGGTCTTCGGCCTTCTCAACCTCTGCCACACGGCGAGACACCTCATAAGCCAGACGGACATTCTGCACCGAAGTGCGGGCATTCTCGTTACGCACAGAGTCGTCGTAGGTATTGCTCAACTGCAGGTCGCGCAAAGCCTGACCTTTCTCGCCGAGGATATCTCTCACCTGAGAGCGCAGACCATAGAGTTTGGCCAGATGTTCGTTGGAATGAATTCGGGTAGCAGTTTCCAGACCTATTTCTATATAATAAAGAGAAGAGTCGGGGAGATTGGTCTTTATGAAATTAGTGGCAAGCGACACACAAGGAGTCAACCAATGCCAAACATCGTCGGTACTACGACCGATGGCGTAAGCCTCGCGGAAGTTCTTTTTTGCCGTTTCGTAGTCACCACTTGCCTCAGCCAAACCACCGAGGTAAGAATGGCACAGGCAGATACCGACAACATTGTTGTCCTCGCGGTTCTTTTCCATCGAGAGGTTATAATAGATACGAGCCGAGTCGAGATCGCCCTTGTGCTCTTTTATAGAACCGATATTAGCGTAGTTGATTGCCAAACCAGTGGCGCTGTTCATCTCCTTCTCTCCTTCGAGTGCCATACGGAAATCCTGTTCTGCGGCATCATACTCACCCACAGTCATCGCAACATTGCCAAGTCCATTGAGCGAGTGAGTCATATTCTTGCGGGCTTCCCACAAATCCCTGCGGGAATATTCTTGACTCAGGTTGAGGGCTCGCATGTGGTTCTCTGTTGCCTCAAGCATATCGCCAAGACGACGGTAGTTGGTACCTTGATTGTTGAGGGCAGCCACCAGTTGAATTGTATCGTGAATCTCCTCCGCCATCATAATGCACGAGTCGTGGGTAGTGACAGCCTTATAGAAATCACTACTGTTTCGCCAGCGGACACCTCTTTCCTGCATATCGAGGATGACCTTTATCTTTGTACTATCCGCAGTATGTTCTTTTTCAGCCGATTCACTGTGGCAGCCCGCTAAAACTGTTGATAAGAACGATACCAACAGGATGGCAAATGTATATCTTAGACTGTTAACTTTCATCTTCTTTTCTTCTTTTTCAAAGTGAAACGATATATGCAAGCGTCTTTGCCAGGGATTGTATAATCCAGACTGCCATCAGATGTGATATCCCGTCCACTCCATAACTCCTTTATCTCTGAAAAACTGTTCCTTCCTAAACCTATATCGGCAAGCGGAATCTTACCTGTCAATGGTGTCGAACCGTAGTTAATTCCCACCACATACAGATATCTATCTGTACGGTAGTAATGGAAATATTCTGCACGCTGCTCATCGCCATTATATTCGTCATAGCCAAAAACCGGACGGAATGACACTCCAAGGTCGGCCATCTCATTGACATCGGCATTGGTCATAACTGCCTCTGCTCGTTCCTTCGACAATGATGGATTGCCTCGCTGCGCCTGATTGCGGGTTGAGAAATTATCAGCCACAAGCACCATTCCTGTCGCTGCCGCATTGGTATAACGGGCTCTATTCTCGCCTATTGTAGTGCTTGCCTGATCGCCGTTGCCCACCAGCACCACATGATCTGGGTCGTTGAATTGATAGAGTTTGTCTGTCCACCATCCACCCGAGAGGGCATTCATACCATATTCCGTCTGATCTATCTTTGCCCAAGTATCACATGCCACACGGCGTGAATTGGCATACTGGTAAGGGAACACTGGCGAGATGCTCATTGCGATGAAGATGCCTCTCTCTCTGCACAAATCGGCAAGATACTGCATACCCGAGTTATAGGCTTCGACGGCTGTTGTTACAGACTCATCGTAGTAGGAATCGCTTTGTATCATTCCGCAGTTGAGGAAGTCGCACTTCACATATTTCACTCCGCGCGATGAAATGCCGTTGACAAACTTCAATATTTCCTCACGGTTTATAGGGTGCGTCGGGTCGCGACAGAAACAGCCATCATAGATGACAGGTTCGCCATTCACCTTTACGCTTATATCCCGCACGGTATAGTCCTTTCCATCAAACGATCCCACATAGTTGTCCTTTGAATCGGCTCCCCACCAAAGTGAGAACGGACACATATACACTCCTACCATCTGACCGTTATCACCGGCGTGGACTACATAGTCGCGAACCTGTTCATCGTTCATATTGCTCCATGAGTCGAGGCTCATGATGACATTGTTCTGCGAATTATGGAACCCTTTGGGTTGCAGTGACGAGGCATAATAGTCGGAAATCTCTGTCACATCGTTGGCATTGCAGTGGTCGGCGAGTACTCCCCAACTCTGCCATCCCATCGGTGTGCCATGAGTCCATGTGTTATACGCCGGAGCGACAAGGAGATTGGCATCAGCATATCTCTCCATGCCATCACGCCAATCACGCGAATAACCTATATAGAAACGGGCAGAACGGATGATTGTGCCCTTCATAAACCCATGTGGCAGCCTATCGCGCGTTTCATCATTGCTCACTCCTGAGAATACTTTGAGCGAAGCGACATTGCTGTCGTGCGAGCCTTGTATATTGATGGCATTCTTCCAATGGTCGTGATCAACACTGCCTATCACCACGCCTCTGCGGCTCTCTCCTTCATAGACGGCAGCGACTTCATAAGATGTCATCTCGGTATTCAGACGATAACGGTGATAGCGCACAAAACCATCATTATCGTATGGCACCTTCAACATTCTGTTGTTGGCATTTGGCGAGAACATTCTATAAGAGTCCGCGCAGACGACTGGTGCAAGATAGTTGCTCTTTATCTCTGTTTCGTTGCTTATAGCAAGGTCGATGATGATTCCGCCGAGTTTCTTATACAGAAAGAATCTCTGCTGCATACTTGCTGTGCCATCACCAATAAAGGTATAGGAATAACATGTGCCCTCACCGAAAGCCTCGTCCTTGACGGATGACTTCTCAAATGCGGTCATCGTCATTTCTGTAGAGCATAGTGAATGGGTGTTGCCGGCAGCATCAACATAGGTTGCCTCTGGCTTGCTCCCCGCAAATATAGGCGACGACACTGCGTCAACCTTACGGTTTAATTCAAAACTACCCGAAACGGCATCAAACTTTATCTGCCAGTCACCATGTTTGACGACAGTTACATCTTCGGCATATATAATGCCTGCAAAGAGCAACATCATGTATGTCAATAGTACTGTCCTCATAATCTGCATCTTTTATCCTACTGTTCCTTCGAGCGATACGCTGAGGAGTTTCTGTGCTTCCACGGCAAATTCCATAGGCAGTTTGTTTAGCACCTCCTTGGCATAGCCGTTGACGATGAGACCCACTGCCTGCTCTGTTGGGATGCCTCGCTGATTGCAATAGAAGAGCTGATCTTCTGAAATCTTCGATGTCGTTGCCTCGTGCTCAAAGATAGCACTGTCGTTGTGGACATCCATATACGGGAAGGTGTGTGCACCGCACTTGTCGCCAAGCAACAGTGAGTCGCACGATGAGTAGTTGCGGGCATTATCGGCCTTTGATGTGGCACGCACAAGACCGCGATATGAGTTCTGCGAATGACCGGCAGAGATTCCCTTCGAGATAATGGTCGACTTGGTGTCCTTGCCCATGTGTATCATCTTCGTACCGGTATCAGCCTCCTGGTAGTTGTTTGTCACTGCCACAGAGTAGAACTCTGCCACCGAGCGGTCACCACGGAGCACACACGAAGGATATTTCCATGTGATAGCCGAACCGGTCTCCACCTGTGTCCACGACAGTTTGGAGTCATCGCCACGCAGATCGCCGCGCTTTGTCACAAGGTTGAGGATACCTCCCTTGCCGTTTTCATCGCCAGGATACCAGTTCTGTACCGTAGAATATTTCACCTCAGCACGGTCGTTGACAATAATCTCGACGATAGCGGCATGAAGTTGGTTCTCATCGCGCATTGGGGCAGTGCAACCTTCAAGGTATGACACATATGAGTCATCGTCAGCCACAATGAGGGTACGTTCAAACTGTCCTGTATTGGCTGAATTGATACGGAAATACGATGACAGTTCCATTGGACATCTTACACCCTTTGGAATATACACGAACGAACCATCGGAGAATACCGCTGAATTCAGTGCTGCAAAGTAATTGTCGCGATAAGGCACTACCGTGCCGAGGTACTTTCGTACCAGTTCTGGATAAGCCTTCACAGCTTCACCGATTGACATGAAGATAATGCCCTTCTCAGCGAGTTTCTCTTTGAAAGTGGTCTTCACTGATACTGAATCCATAATGGCGTCAACGGCAGTTCCGCTGAGTGCGAGTCGCTCTTCAAGAGGAATGCCGAGTTTATCGAAGGTCTTCATCAGTTCCGGGTCGATTTCCTCCGCTGTCTTCGGACCGTCTTTCTTCTTTGCCATAGGATCGGCATAGTAACTTATTCCCTGATAATCAATCTTTGGGACATGCACATGACCCCATGTCGGCTCTTTCATAGTCAACCAATGACGAAAGGCTGTCAGACGGAAGTCCAACAGCCATTCTGGTTCGCCTTTCTTTGCCGAAATAAGTCTTACGACCTCTTCTGTCAGTCCTACAGGTATTACCTCTGTGTGGACGTCAGTAGTAAAGCCGAACTCATATTTTTTCTCGGCTATATTCTTTACTAATTCGTTAGAAGCCCCCTCCCGACCTCCCCGAGGGGAGGTGTTTGGGATTTCCTTTATTTCAGTCATATATTTTACATTAAATAGTTCCTCCCCCTCGGGGGAGACAGAGGGGGGCTTCTTTACAACTTCTGCTCCACCTCAATCTCTGTGAAGGTCTCAATAATATCACCTACCTGGATGTCGTTGCAGTTGACGAGTGAGATACCACACTCGAGACCTGTTGACACATCCTTCGCATCGTCCTTGTAACGCTTGAGGGCATTGATGTTACCTGTGAAGATAACAATGCCATCGCGGATAAGACGAGCCTTATCAGTACGGTGAACCTTACCATCGGTAACCATAGCACCAGCAACGGTTCCGACCTTTGAAATCTTGAATACTTCCTTAACCTCAACAGTACCGGTAGCAATTTCCTTCTTGATTTTATCAAGCATACCCTCCATAGCAGCGCGGATGTCGTCGATAGCATCATAGATGACACTATAAGTATTGATCTCGACACCTTCCTGCTCAGCGAGTTTCTTCGCTGCAGAAGAAGGACGGACATTGAAACCTACGATCATACCGTTCTCGGCTGTAGAGGCAAGCATTACATCGTTCTCAGAAATAGCACCAACGGCCTTCTGGATAACATTCACCTGAATCTTCTCTGTAGAGAGTTTGATGAACGAGTCAGAGAGAGCCTCGACAGATCCCTGAACATCACCCTTGACGATGAGGTTGAGTTCATGGAACTCACCAAGAGCAATACGATGGGCGATTTCTTCGAGAGAGAGAGTCTGTGTGGTACGCAGGCTCTGCTCACGCTGCAACTGGAGACGTTTGTTGGTAATCTCGCGTGCTTCCTGCTCTGAATCCATAATATGGAATGAATCACCTGCCTGTGGAGCACCATTGAGACCGAGGATGATTGCTGGTTCAGAAGGACCGACTGTTGTCATACGCTGGTTACGCTCGTTGAACATGGCCTTAACCTTACCCCAACTTGTACCAGCAACGACTACATCGCCCACCTTGAGAGTACCGTTAGACACGAGCACTGTCGATACATAACCGCGACCCTTATCGAGTGACGACTCAATGACAGAACCCATAGCCTTACGGTTTGGATTAGCCTTGAGGTCAAGCATCTCTGCCTCGAGGAGCACCTTTTCGAGAAGTTCCTCAACAGCGATACCCTTCTTTGCGCTGATCTCCTGGCTCTGGTACTTTCCGCCCCATTCCTCAACGAGGAGGTTCATCTGTGCAAGTTCCTCGCGAACCTTATCTGGGTTTGCACCTGGCTTATCTATCTTGTTGATAGCGAACACCATTGGAACATTGGCAGCCTGAGCATGTGCGATAGCCTCCTTTGTTGTTGGCATCACAGCATCATCGGCAGCAATGATGATGATGGCGATATCGGTAACCTGTGTACCACGGGCACGCATAGCGGTGAACGCCTCGTGACCAGGGGTATCAAGGAATGTGATATGACGACCATCCTCGAGTTTCACATTGTATGCACCGATGTGCTGGGTGATACCACCAGCCTCACCGGCAATGACATTGGTCTTGCGGATATAGTCGAGGAGCGAGGTCTTACCGTGGTCAACATGTCCCATCACTGTTACGATAGGAGCGCGAGCAACGAGATCGTTCTCATCGTCTTCCTCTTCAGTGATAGCCTCCTGTACCTCGGCACTTACATATTCTGTTGTGAAACCGAATTCGTCAGCAACGATATTGATGGTTTCTGCATCGAGACGCTGGTTGATAGATGCCATCACTCCGATTGCCATCAATGTACCGATAACCTGATTTACAGAGACATTCATCATTGTTGCGAGGTCTGAAACAGTCACGAACTCAGTGAGTTTCAGCACCTTGCTCTCTGCGTGCTCTGCTGCCATCTCTGCCTCGCGCTGCTCTGCAAAGGCCTCACGCTTGTCCTTACGATATTTAGCGCCCTTCTTGTTCTGGGTCTGCTTGTTGGTAAGACGTGCGAGAGTCTCTTTTACCTGACGTGCAACTGCTTCGTCATCTACCTCGAGGCTACGCTGGTTGCCCTTCTTCTTGTTCTTACCCTTCTTGCCACCTTGATTCTGCTGGTTCTGCTGGTTGTTATTGTTACCACCCTGACCGTGCTTCTTGCCCGAAGGCTGGTTGGCTACATCGTTGATGTCAACACGCTGGTTGCCGATACGCTGACGCTTCTTCTTCTCAGCATTCTGCTGACGCTCAGCAGCAATCTTCTCCTCACGCTCCTTCTTGCGCTCCTCCTTGGTCTTCTTCTTTGGACGAGTGCTCTGGTTGAGGGCATCGAGGTCGATCTTGCCAACGATGTTCATCTTTGGTGCATTCTCAACCTTCTTGTCACTCTTGAGTTTGAAAATATCGGAATCCGCCTTTGCCGCTGTTCCTGATGCTTTTTCATCAGTCTCGGCCTTTGGTTCTGGCTTCTCTGCCTTTGGTGTCTCCACCTTAGGCTGTGGCTTTTGTTCAGGCTTCTTTTCTTCCTTCACCGGCTCTGGCTTCACCTCTGCTACAGTTTCCACTGCTTTTACATGGGCCTCTGCCTTTGGTTCTGGTTTCTTCTCCTCAACAGGCACCTGCTTTGGGGCCTCTGTCTTTGGAGCCTCAGCCTCTGTTCCCGCTGCTTTTACCTCGGTCTTTGCCTTTGGCTCTTCTACTGCTACAGGCTCTTCCTTCTTTGGAGCAGTTTTACCTCCGTCAAGATCCAACTTGCCTAAAGGTTTGAATTCCTGGCGTGGTTTTGCCAAAAGGTCGTCAGCGCGCACATCGGCTGGCTTCTCAACCTTCTTGTCTTCCTTCTTCTTCTGGAAAATCTGAGAAGCCTGAGTGTGGATTGCTGCGTCCTGCTTGAACTGTGCTGCAAGGGCATTGAATTGCTCGTCGCTCAGTTTGAAGTTAGGATCGTTCTTTATCTCACCAAGGTTTGGTTTCTTCTCGAGAAATTCCACTGCCGTAGAAAGACCGATATTTAATTCTTTTAATGCTTTACTTAATCTAACGCTCATCTTTTATATAAGTGAAAAGTGAAAAGTGAAAAGTGAAAAGTGAGGGTCCCACACCTCTTTCCACATATTACTTCCACTAAGGTTTAAATTTTGGGTATGGGCTTCCGCCCACTGTTAATGTGCCGTATCTCTGAGCGGGGTGTTATCCCTCGAACTCAGCATTGAGAATGTCAAGGAGGCGGTCAACTGTCTCCTCTTCAAGGTCTGCCTTCTCGATAAGGATCTGGCGTGGAGCATCAAGCACCTGACGTGCTGTATCGTAACCGATAGCCTTGATAGCGTCGATAACCCACTGGTCAACCTCATCAGCAAACTCATCAAGGTAGATATCATCATCGAACTCGTTGTCAGGAATCTCGCGGAATACATCAATGGTGTACTCGGTGAGCATTGAGGCGAGTTTGATGTTCAAACCACCACGACCGATAGCGAGACTTACCTCGTCTGGCTTGAGGAACACCTCGGCCTTCTTCTCATCCTCGATGATGTTGATGCTGCTCACATGTGCTGGAGCAAGTGCACGCTGGATGAAGAGTTTGGTGTTGTTTGTGTAGTTGATAACATCGATGTTCTCGTTGCAGAGTTCACGAACGATACCGTGAACACGGCTGCCCTTTACACCGACACATGCTCCTACTGGGTCGATACGATCATCGTAACTCTCCACTGCGATCTTTGCACGCTCACCAGGCATACGGGCAATCTTCTTGATAGAGATGAGACCGTCGTTGATCTCTGGAACTTCTGCTTCGAGGAGGTGCTCCAAGAAGAGTGGGCTTGTACGCGAGAGGATGATCTTTGGATTCTTGTTGTCGTTGTCAACACGGAGAATGATAGCACGAACAGTCTCACCCTTGCGATATACATCGTGAGGAATCTGCTCTGACTTTGGAAGGATGAGTTCATTGTTCTCATCATCAACGAGGAGCACCTCGCGCTTCCATACCTGATAAACCTCACCGCTGATAATCTCACCAACACGGTCCTTGTACTTGTTGTACAAAGAGTCGTGCTCCAGTTCGAGAATCTTTGAAGCAAGAGTCTGGCGGAGGTTAAGGATTGCACGGCGACCGAACTTAGCGAAGTCCACACGCTCAGATACATCCTCACCAACCTCGATATCATCAACGATCTTCTGAGCCTCAGAGAGTTCAACCTCCTTGTTCTCGTCCTCTACATCACCGTCGGCAACAACCACACGGTTACGGTAGATCTCGAAGTCACCCTTGTCTGGGTTCACGATAACATCGATATTCTCATCGCTTCCATAAATGTTTGCAAGTACTCGGCGGAAGCTTTCCTCGAGCACACTTACCAATGTTGTACGATCGATATTCTTACCGTCCTTGAATTCTTTGAAGGTTTCGATCATACTTGGCTTTTCTTCTACATTCTTTGCCATTTTCTATTTTATTATTATTGTTATTCTCTTATAGTCTCCCTCTTTCGGAGGGGGTAGGGGAGGTTTTACTTGAAACTGATGAGATACTTGCAGTACTTCACCTTATCCATCTGGTATGTGTGATCCACATCCATCTTCACTGGACGTTTCTTGCCTTCTACCTGCACCTTCTCGTTGACTGTCACAACAAAGTCATTGCCGTCAACACTCTTCAATAATCCTTTCACCTTCTTGCCGTCAGCATCGAGCACCTCTACCTCCTGTCCAACGAAGTTCTGGTACTGCTGTGGCACTTTGAATGGCTGTCCGAGGCCGGCCGAGCCTACTTCAAGTTCATAGTCCTCCACCTCGCGGTCGATGTTATCCTCGATGAAGCGGCTCAATTCTGCACAATCTTCAATCCAGACACCGTCTGCATGGTCAATCTCCACAACGACACAGTTGTCGCTACTTACTTCCACATCTACCAAGAAGTACTCTTTGTCCTCGAGCCACTTCTCTACAATTTCTTTAACTACTTTCTTATCTATCATAATTTGTAATAATACAAGAATGAGAAGCCTCTTGCGAGACCTCTCATTCCTCTGAACGGGTGCAAAGGTAGTAAATTTTATTTAATTATACAACTTTTTTGCGTATTATTTAATAATGTACCCGCGAAATACCCCCATTTTAATTAAAATAATACAAGAACGAGGCAATACCCTCCAATGCAGGCTTGCGCTGTCCTTCTATTTCAATTTTGAAGGCTATCTCTGTCTTTGCAATACCACGCAGGTTCTGGATGCTATGAAGTGTTGTCACGAGGCGAACCTTACTGCCGGTGATTACCGGCTGACCGAACTTCATCTTATCCATGCCGTAGTTCACGAGCATCTTGATGTTGTTCACCTCGATAATCTGATCCCAGAGATATGGGATAAGCGAGAGGGTGAGATAACCGTGAGCGATAGTGCTATGGAACTGACTTTCTTCCTTAGCACGCTCCACATCTACATGAATCCACTGATGGTCGAGTGTTGCATCAGCAAAGAGGTTGATACGTTCCTGATCTACTTCGAGCCAGTCAGAAACACCGAGTTGCTCGCCAAGATGTGCAGCGAACTCGTCATAAGAATTGATTACAAGTTTTGACACAATAATTATATTTACAATTTGACAATTTATCCCTTAATAATTCTCTATTGACAGTCCCGGCCATTCATCTGTCCTGAACGGCACGGCTGGCAGATCATCACCATTATAGAGGTTGCAATATGGGTTGTTAGCCCATCCATAGCGCACAGCTACAGGGAAATCAACCTCATCACTTTCTACGAGCACACTCTTCATGCCGCGTCCTTCTTCGGTGATGGTAGCCTTAGCCCAGTGGAACTTCCTGTCTGGACCTGCAATCACGAAACCTTTCAGTTCGCTGTCGCCACGACCTACCTTCAATCCTCTTGCATGGGCGAAGAACAGACGTATGGCGTGACCTTCCTGACGGTAGCCCATATACTGTGGACCGCTATATTCCACCTTCTCGCCGTAGACTCTTGCACGGGCGATAAGTCCGAGACGCTTACCCACAGTCTGCTTGTCTTTCGGATGGATATCATCAGCCTCGCCCACATCGATAGTGGTAGCCAAGCCTGCACCTTTGACTGTCTGTGCCACCTTCATCTGTGCCTCGCGCAACTCTGCCCATGTCGATTCTTCGGCAGGATCGGTCTGTGCTGTCATGTGGTTTGCCAACTGAACAATATAGAATGGGAAGTCTGAACCGAACGACTTGTGCCAGTCGTTGATGAGCAACGGCAACAGTTCGCGATACTGATATGCTCTACCTACGCTCGACTCGCCCTGATACCACAAGGCTCCCTTAATAGTAAACGGTGCAAGAGGGGCTATCATCCCGTTATAGAGGGCTGATGCTACATTGGTGTCGATATTCAGATTGGTAGGATAGAACGGCAGGTCTTTTTCACTGATAGTAGCAAGAAATTTCCAAGTGCCAGTGATGAGCACCTTTTCTTCGCCACACTGCACGCAGGCGTCGTTGCTATAAAAACCACCCAAACCACCGGTGTCGTGAACACGGATAGCGATCTCTGCCTTGCCTGCCTTCACCAGTTCGGCAGGGATGGTGTACTCTCTGTTGAATGCCACACCGAGATGTGATCCTACCAATGAACCATTGAAATATGCCATGTCGTCATCATCGACAGCACCAAGGCATAACTTGCACTCTTTGCCTGCCCATGAAGCCGGTATTTCCACTGTTCGGCGATACCAAACGATACCATCGTATGCTCCGTAGTTTTCCTTCAGCTGATCCTCAAACAACCCCGGGAACTTTATATCGCACCACTTGCTGTCATCGGCGAAGTCGTGGGTATAGACAATCTTTCCCTGCTTGGAATTGCCATCCATAGCCTCCACCTCGTCGTTCCATTCTTGAAGATCTTTCTTGTATCGCTCCTCACGCTCCAACGAGTCGGTAGGCATTCCTGCTACCTTCTCGATAGCCTTGTCGAAATAAGGCATCATCTTCAGCGAAGCCTGACTTATCCATGGCTCGGCAAAGGTTGAACCTAAGCACGACTGAATGATACCGATTGGTACATTTATATGATCTGCCAACTCACGACCGAAGAGATAACCCAGTGCAGAGAAGTCTGCCACGGTGTTGTGTGATGCAACTTCCCACGAGTTGTTCTTTGCGTGAACGGTTTTTGAAGGAGTTGCGGCTGTTGTTGTCTCTACATGCAGCAGTCGGATGTTCTTATAACGGTCGGCATCGTTGATTTCTGCCTGAGCATTCTTTATGCTGAACATCTGCATCTGAGCGTTCGACTGTCCTCCTACGAGCCAAACCTCACCGAGCATCACATTCTCCAGCACGGTCTTTTTCTTCCCTTCTGCGAATGTCAGTGTGTAAGGACCACCGGCAGCCGGAGTCTCCACATCGAAACAGAACGCGCCCTGAGCATCAGCAACTGTCTGATACTGTTTGTTGTCCCAAGATGTGGTGAGCGTAACCTTCTTTCCGGGCTTTGCCTCGCCCCAAACAGGCACAGTCGATTTCTGCTGCAACACCATATTGCTTGAGAACAACGGTTGCAACTTCACTTGTGCATGTACATTAGTAATTACGCCCATAATCAGGGCTGCCAACAAGAAATATTTCTTCATCATGTTCTTTGTTTTTGGTTTACCATCTGCAAAGATAACACTTTGTTGTCAATCACGCAAACTATCACCCGAAAATCTTTATTATTTCAGTAATGCCTCAATGGCTGTTGCGGTGTTGACAATGAGCAATACCTTGCCTTTATACTGTGATAACTGTACTTCATTGCCCTGATTATCAGTGACAGTGATGTCGTAAATGCTGT
>JAZQOD010000282.1:0-5718 GCA_045627685.1 Prevotella sp.
CGGTTCGGGATTATCGCTCTACAACTACATCACACCGGAAGCGGAGGTGTTGATGCTAAAATATGCTTACAACAACAAAAAGATTTTCGGAGAATTATGCCAATCGCTTCCAAGTGCTGGTGTTGACGGTACATTGAGAAAGCGCATGAAGAACGCTCCTGTATTAGATAATGTACGGGCGAAGACGGGCACAGTCACCGGAATATCATCGCTTGCCGGATATGCCACATCACCCGACGGACATATGTTGGCGTTCTGCATCATCAACCAAGGTGTGATGTCGAACTCAAAGGCTCACGCATTCCAGGATCAGGTTTGCCGCGCCATCTGCGAATAGAATTAAATTATCGCTTGAGAGAGAACTTAAGTGAGAGGCCGAAGTCCTGGGTAGTTGTTGGATATGAACTTGAAGAAAGCAGAGGGATGTTCTTCTGCATGTTGTAGTAGAAGCTCATAGTAACCAGCTTCGACAGGGTGTAATCGGCAGTGAAACTAACCTTGAACGCAGTATTTCCACTACTTGCCGACGATGTCATCGAAGCAATGTCACGACTGATGGCAGCCTGCTGACGATAAGAGAGGTCGCAACGCAAATTGAGATCGTGGTTGATCTGTCCCTTCGCATTGTTATTGTTCTTATTGTTCTGGTTCTGGCGGTTGTTTTGCTTGCCCTCACCATCTTCCTTATTATCCTTCTTGTTCGACTTCACTGCACGGTGGTTCTTACCTCCGAAGAGTTTGAAGTTCTGCCACTTATAACCCCATCCGATAACCCAGTCGTGAGATGATGCTTCATTGAGCTGAACCGATGTGGTAGAAAGGGTGAGCACACGAGTGGTCTTATACTCTGCCTTCAATGTCATGTTGTTGAGGAAGGTGAAATCCAAACCGAGAAGTGGTGAGAATGCCTCGTTGATAGACACGGTAGAGATGTTATATATCGAGTTTGGCACAGGCATGCTTGTCGTAGCGTCAGTGATGAAGCCAAGACCGTTCATATACTCGTGGAATGTGCTGAACGAACTGTATGAACCCACCGCATAGATGCTCTTATAAGAGTGGTTGAGGTTGACCGACTTGAAGTGGTCTCTGAACCAAGGCAGTTTTGAGAATCCCGAGAACTTCACATTCCAGTTAGGCAACAGTTTTGCCAGCGACGGGAAGATATCCAATCCGCCGCCCTTCATTCCGGTATAGGTGTTCAGGAATGCTGGGATGAGCACATCAGCCGAGTATTCGTTCACGGCTCCGTTCTCTGGGTTATATGTCTCACCGGCAAGTGCTGTTCCCTTAGGATATACACTTCCTGCATAGAGATGTTCCACACGGTCACGATACTGTGGCAACGAGAGGCAGAATCGCTCGAACGAGCGGTTGTGATAACCGTTGTTGGCATTGCCACTGCTCTCGAAGGCTGTACCGATAGAGATGGTGGTCATAGTGAATGTACCGGTCTGTGTGGTCGGCATTCCCTCATACATATACTGGATGCTCTTCGCACGAGTACGAGAGCGCGAAGCATTGAGGTCGATCTTGAAGTTCTTCCAAGGTTCAAGTGTCATCTTCAATTGCAAATCCTCGGTCTTGCTGATTGTGGCAGGAGTAGCTACGGAGTCGTTGAACAGCAGCCATTCGTGCTCGCGAGCCTTATCAAGGAACTCCTCGCCTTCCAATCCAAATGCAAAGCCCAAGCCTGGTGCGAGCAGACCGTCACTACCCTTCTGTCCGAAGGCGTCACCAGCCATCGGCATAAAGCCCGACAGAGCCATCGCCTGTTTGTTGTGGTATGTGAAGCCCACACTGCGTACGAGCATCAACATTCGTGATGTAGTCTGCAATGCCTTATACCAAGGTTTGTCGTCGAGTGGTTCTTTGGCAATGACGGATACCTTCACCTTGGTGGCAGAATCCACCTTACTGATGATGTTGATGGTGTTGTCGTCTTTCACCTTATATTTAATAGGGAACACCTTACCGTCCTCGGTCTTTGCCGATACGATGAGTCGCCTTGACTTACGCGAATGACCGACAGAGATAACGGTATCTGGCATCAGGGTTATCTCCTTCTCGAAGCCCTTCTTGTTGGTAGGTAGGTTGTTCTTCTGTGCCTGGGCATCGGCTTCCGCCTTGTCCTTATCCTTGTCACCAGTCTTTGGTGGGGTTGGCTTCTTCGGAGCCGGCTTCTTCACCGCCTTTCGGTTGTCCTTGTTGAAACGGTCATTAACAGCTTTGAGGAATGGCACATGGTTGTAGAGTCGTTCAAGGTTGAAGGTTCCGTTGAGCGACATATCACGGTTGTTGGTGATATTATTTCCGAGGGTTGTACCGTTTTCAAGTGCCGAACCGCGAACCCATGTGTAGTTCGAACGATACGAACCGTCAAGTTTCGTCCAGTCGAAAACCGGCAACTTATCAAGTGGCGACTGTACTGTGAGTGAGAAACTCTGGGTATAGTCAAGTGGAGTACCGAGGTTCTTGATACTTGTCCACACTGAGTCTTTCCATGCCTCGTAGTGATCGGCATAGAGGTCTTTGTTGACAGGTGTGTATGGTTCCTCAACCTCAGCGTGGGTGGCACTGCTGAAGTTCATGTGGATATTCTTTGTGAAATCCCAGCGGATAGAGAAGTCACGGTTCCACAGGAACTGTTCCGAGAAGGTGAGCGGCAGACTGGAATTCTCCATACTCTCCAGATCGCGTTCCTGCAACTCGTAGTAACTGCGGTTGATGTCCGAACCGAAGGTGATATTCTGTGGCATATAGTTCAGCGTCAACTGCTTTGCCATATCGAGCCACTTGCTCTTCGACTTCAACTTCTTAAATGGCTCAAACGCCTTATACACCGGTGTCCACGAGTAATCGAGGTTGCCTCGCCAAGTGTCTTCATTCTCGAATATTGTGGTCTCGCCTGACGAGTGCTTGTGTGAATGACTATATGAGAGCGAGAAGTTTGCAGGATCGATAGGTGTCGGGTGTTTCTTGTTTGCAATACCTACACGCACATTAGAAAGCGAGAAGTTGGTATTGAGAGTCTTTGTCACAGCAATGCTTTCGATAGAGTCACGCTCGTGGTCATCGGCGGCATCGAGGGCATCCGAGAGGCGCATATCGGTATCGAGAGGGTTGTACTTAGGACTCTTCTCCTCTTTTGAGATAGAATAATAGAGAGGTGCTGAAACCTTCGCCTTCTCTGGGAAGAACTTACCGAGTTCGAGTGATGTCGTTACGGAATATGAGCCACGGTTGTCCTTTGAGCGCTGTGCCACACCGTCTTCCAATCCACCGAATCCTTCTGACATATATCGACCCTGAGCATTGACAGTACCGAAGTCTGAGAGTTGTACGTTGAAGTTACCCTGTGCAGCCCAACCGCCAGAGTTGTCGTATTCAAGGAGTCGGAGTTCGTTGACCCATATTTCACCGCTCTTCACCTCACCTGCCTTATTACGCACACCGATGATCATTGTCTTTACTTCACCGAGGGTAGGGTTACCCATAATCGACACACGGTTGTTTGGATGATCCTCGTCGTATTCAGAATAGAGTTGGTTGTAAGAAGCCGCACCAACAGCCTTCTGCTTGTTACGGTTCTTCTTCAGGTCGGTGAATATAGAGAGTGCCACATCCATCATATTCTCCTCAGGCCATACTGCACGGCAGCCCTGCAATGAGTACTGATCGTAACGGCCTGGTGCTGTAAGGGTAAGCGGAATCTCATATTCGTAGTAGTTGCTCTTGTAGTCGGAACCGAAACGCACGAACAGCGACAACTGGTTGTTCTCGAGGTTGGTGGTGTTTGGTTCCATGGCATTTGCATGAACGAACATCTGGATGCGCTTATACTGACGGAGGTCCTGTGTGGTGTTGCGGTAAACACACTTCGACTGACCTGTCGAGAGGTCGGTGACACGGAGCGACAACGCCTGCTCATTGCTTTCCACGAGCTGTGGCTGTGTTGGGTCCTGTGCTCGCTTGATGCCTGGAGGGAGGGTATAGTTCACAGGTGTCTTGTCGTTGTTCTCTTCGATGTTCACTGCCGACACATCCATACGACCAACACCTGATGTATTCTCGAGGTTCTGCTCATATACACGCCATTCACCACGGACAAGGTCGAGCGAACCGAAACGGAGCACGAGTGGTTTCTCGAAGCCCGTCATGAACATTCGCATAAAGCGGATAGAGGTGAAATCGGCAATACTACCCACCTTTGCTTCCCACGCATCGACAGGGATACGGAACTGATACCATGTAGCCTCCTCCTGATTGCCATTGCGGAGTTTTGGCGATGTTTCACGCTTATCGACGATATAATTCTGACCGACAACAAGATCCTCCGGACGGATAGAGACATGATACTGGAAGTATTTCTCGTATTCGTTCAGGGTGTAGTCCTGATTGATGTCCTCAACATCCGGCGTTGTCTTGTAAGAGGTGTCGTACGACTCTTTTCGGGTGTTGGTGTCAGGTGAGTTGCCCTGCGGATTGTTGATGTGCTTATATCGACGCAGTATGGATGCCTGCATATCATCGAAGTCCGAGCCGCGATAGTAATGGTAGTTGTCGTGCGCAGGGTCGTTGTAAATGCTGTCCCACACATTGGTGTTAACCTTTCCCTGCAACTGTGAGAGGTAGTTCTGGTAAGGTTCCCACTGGCGCTCTTCCTCATCGGTAAGACCGTTGTAGCCCACATCCTGCTTCAGACGTGAACCATCAGTAGTGGCGAAAGCGTATGTCACTGTTGCCTGATTAGGAATCTTTCCCCATTGTGTAGTGGTGACGTTCGATGAACCATCGACCGGCATTCCACTCTCATAGAATTTCTTGCCATCGCGCAGCACGTCCTCGCTTATCTCACCGAGGTTGAAGTAGAGGTCGCCGCCGTATTGGTTGGCTACGCCCTGCTCACGTGTGTAGATGAATGGATCGAGCATCCAGAACTCGATGTACTCCACGTTCTGAGCCTCAAAGTCGGACACGTCGATGCGACGCATCATGCCGCCCCACTGTTGTGCAGGATTGCTGAACAAACCGTTGCTGTTGAGGTTTGGATTGAAGTTGTATGGACCTGGCTCCTGAGGGTAGTATGCGAGGTTAAGCACGGAGATGGTTGATGTTGCTCCCTGCATGCTCGACTGGTTCTTGTTTGGATAGAGCTCACGGGTATAGACCTCACGAACATAGTGGTTCGAGAGTTGCTCAAGGTCGCTCTTGATATGACTTGGTGTGAGCGATGAAGAACGGCGTGTGAAGAGAGGGTCGATATTGTACCACGCAAGCAGTGAGCGATGGTAGCCACTCTGCAGTGTTGTCTTGTCCTGAGACTCTGGGAACATCGTTGGTACGCTCGATATAATCCATGACGATGGAGTGCTGACATCAATCTTTTGAGTGGTGTTCTCGAAGTCGTCAAGGTAAGAGGCATTGTCCTGAGTGCCGTGGCTCTGTCCGGCAATGAGTTGTGCAAACTCGCCTTGGAAAGATATCGTTGAAGGCTGCGAGACATGGAGAAGAGGAATGGCATTCAGGGCATTTGTGAGCCACTGCGATTCTTTCTTCCAGTTCATGTTTACTCCCCAGAGGGTGTTGTTCAATGGTTCGGTACCCATGGCCACTTTTGTGGTGAGAGCCTGCTCAGTGAGGTGCTGGATGGTTCCCGACATCTGGAAATTCTTCGAGAAGTCATATTCCCAGTTCAGTCCAAGCATTGTCTTTCTC
>JAZQOD010000283.1:0-7945 GCA_045627685.1 Prevotella sp.
TGATCGGTTCGTATCATTCTACCCAAAAGTTCAATTAAGAACTTTCGCTTCTTGTACTACTACTCTGTTTTATTTAAATCTTTCAAAGAACTCTGTTGTAAATACTCTGTTTACTAGAGCGCTTAAAGGTTCTCCTCATCCGTTTGTCTGAGGTATCCCTGAAAAGCGAGTGCAAAGGTACTGCCTTTTTCCCAAACCACCAAACATATTCAGGAAAAAGTTTCAAAATTATGCGATTTTTATGGCGGTATTGAGCAAAATCTAGCAAAATAGGACCAAAACGGGCCACGAAAACGAAAACGAAGACGGAAACGTGGAATGCAGTTCATCGCTAATCACTAATCACTAATCGCTCATCGCTAACATATATAAATAATGTACGCGTGTGTATGTATGTCTAGCCGTTTCCGTCAGGCCGTTGACGAAATAAGAAAAGTATCATTTTCCCTCCACCCTCCACAAACGCCCGTAATCATCTGTAAATCAACAGGTTACCTTGTGGAGGGACATTTCCTCCCCCTCCACACTCCTTACACACTTGTGGAGGTACTGTGGAGGGGCGCAAATATCCCTCCACAAGCGGAGAAACTGATAATCAACAAGTTACACCAGTTTGTGGAGGATGGAGGGAAAATTATGATTTTTGTAAATACTGAATGAAACAGGATTCGATAGTGAACATTGATGAAAGCGCACAAATGAGGGTGTCATTTGGGCGAAACGAAGAGGTCATTTCAATGGAATGAAGTCTTCATTTCAATGGAATGACACCATGAAAACGGTGGAATGAAAAGCCCCCCAGCCCCCAAAGGGGGAGTAAATGAAAAAGAACATAATTTTACGGACGGCGGGCGCACAGTTGTGCAACGATGGGCACACAGTTGTGCAGCGGTAGGCGCACAACTGTACGAAAACGAAAACGAATACGAATACTGTGGAGTAGCGCTGAGGATGAACTCTATCGCTTTTTGAAGACAAACCATGGGATGACGCCTTGCCATCCGGTGTGAGGATAGTTTTCGGCAAGACCGATGTCATGGCGAGTGCCGTCGGCGGTGCGATAGAAACTGTAATCGGATCCTCCTGTGATGTAGATGGCGTCTACAAATCCGTACTCACGAAGGGCATCGGCAAAGTCCCACATGGTTTCTGCATGGCGAGTCTCAATGTAATAAAGTTTTTCACCAATACGTCCTAAGCCACGACGTTCAACCTTGCCATGCAAATGGAAACGAGGTGGCAACACACCATTGGAAACAAGGATGAACTGGCGGAAGAATGAACCTCCGTTTTCCTGTGCATAGTCCTTGACTTCCTCATCGCGGGCAACGCCGATTACTACATTACCATTAGCCATGGCGCAATACCCCAAACGAGAAGTGTTGCTCTGCAACGACTTTCCGTTCATGACGAGCGAACCAAGATATTCGCCGTTCTTTCCATGATCGGCACAACGACTATACAAGAAAACGCTGGTATCGGTAGTATCTGGCTCCTGTAAACTAATTTCCGCTCTGAGTCCACGAAGTTCATAGAAGTTCAGAGCAACACCGAGGATTGAGTCAGAGGTCATGACAACCTCTGGAGTTTCGGCATGACCGGCAGTATGTGGAGCACATAGTTTCTCGATATTCTGCTTGCTGGTGGTAGAGACTGGTATGCCGATATTAACATAAAGACGATAGTAACGCCACCCAACAACGGCTGCTATGCAGAGCAGAGCACTAATAAGAAGTCCAAGAGCGAACCACAACCAGCGTTTTGCCGGCTTTACAACGACCTGTTCAGCATCATTAGCAATGTAAGAGGAATCTTCCTCGATTGTGATAACAGGAATTTCGCCTGTGCCTTGTCCTGGTACAGGTTTTGGATCGTCATCAACGATTATTATCTGACGTTCAGTGATTTTATCCTTTTCGATCATCATTCAGTGCCTCCTTTCTGCCATGACGGAAGTTGTTCGGCTTCCAATTGTACTTTCAGTTCTTTCAAAGCATCCCTCGATGCCTTCACTTCGTATTCTCCATCGAGTTTTCCTCCAGTCAGTATCATGCGCTGTTCGGTAAGATTGATGAGATAGATGTAGTTCTTGTTGACGATGAGACTTCTCCCCACTCGAACAAAGAAGTTGTTCTTGAGTCGCTGGAAGGTTTCATCGAAGAAATGAAGTTGGAAGGTCATCGTGTGCTTCTTGCCATTATACAACAGCACCTCCGAATAGTTTCCGTCAGCATGAACGAAAACTATATCGTCGGTTTGAACCCTTACGAGTTCGGTTGATGTTGATATTCTAAGCCACTCCATTCAGTGTAATCGATTGATTTTTTGCAAAGATAATCTTTTTTCTTGAATTATCAAAATCAAATATAGATAATGCCTACTTTATCAATCAGAGGAACTGCAATAGTTCATCTTCTTTTTCATTTCTTTATGGTTTTTCTTTTAATAAAATTCACAATTTTCTTTATACAGCTATATAATGCACTGATTACCATATCATTTTCAACTGATTTTTGTTCAAAGAAGAATGGCATTACAATGCCACCTTCTTTACATAAATAAACTTCGGATAATGGCCAAGCACGGTCAGTGTGACAGGGCATATCCATATCTCGCGTGTGAAATCCGGCATGCCGTTGACCTTGTATGTTGAACCGCCAAGAGTGGTGGCATACTGCTGAACACACTCCATATAGCCTTCACTCATCAACTCCGGCATCTGCTGTCCCGAAGGTCTCACCAGAACACGCACACGATTGGGATGGCGCATTCCAAGAGTTCGGTCGTTGTCGGAGAGGCGATCCAGGAGTTTGTCGGAGCCTGCAACCATAGCGAGGTTGTATCTGTCGCCCGGCCAAGGCATGTCGATATACCACAGGTTGTCATCTGGTTCATACACAAACTGAAGGTCATACTCGTTCTTTCTGAAACCACAGATACCCTTGGCGTACTTCATTGCCAACTTCAAATAAGTAAATACTTTGTTCATTGATAAAGATTTTAGTTAATATTCCGTCTGCTCCATTGATGAAGTCAAACATATATATCATAAATTGCAAAAACGTAACTTTTTTAGGGATTCTAACTTCGTTAGACTTTTCTTCGGTTAATAATGTCGCAATTCTTTCTTATTGAAATGGAAACATGAAATCCAAATCGTATCATCATCTTCGTTGAGGAAAAACCAAGGATTCTTCAATGGATTGAGATTCCTCACAATATGCTTGTCTCTTGCCGGCGTGTTTCCTTCTGCACACATAATTGCAACTTTGCCAGATTTGCTTTTCGCAACATCCACAACAATCAGAGCATGACCATATTTATGTCCTGTGCGTGCAGGATAGACCAGCACATCACCTGGCTGAACATCATTAATGTCTCTTGGTGTTGTTTCTGTGAACAAAGAGAAAGTGCTGCACACGCCATACACATTACGCATATACCTCTCAAAAGCCTTACGCGAACTGCCTCCAGTATAATGCATCATCTTTCCATTGACATCGCGGAAACTGATTTCCCTATACCTGCCCCTACTCCACAGATATTCTGCCCTTAGTCGCATCGTTGCATCAGCACATTGCTCACTGTTGCTGAGCAGATCCTGGTCGATTACTCCTGTTGACAAGAACTGATACCGTGCTTCACCACCGGTAAATAGTTGCACCTTCGTGCCTCGTTTCTTCAAAGGCAGAGAACGCAGATATTGCGCATAACTGCCGTTCTCCGCCTCTATTCGTGTGTATCCCATAGGTGTAGGAATGTCGCCTATCGTTTCCGCATTCCAAGGGTTGCTCGTCTTTGATGAATACAAAAGCCAACCACCCAAAACAATCACCACTATTACGAATATCAAGAATATTTTCTTTTTCATTTCCTCTTATGTTTTTTGTTATTCCGTTGCAAAAGTAGTACAAAAAACACAATATAAGGACAAACGGGATGTCCGTTGTATGAACACCCCGTTTTCTTGTATGAAATGAGAAACAGAATAATACTGCTTGCTAACTTCCGCCGAAAAATACGGCAGAAGGTCAATGTCTGGTGCTGTATAGTTGTCTATGTCAAGGTGGAACTGCATCAGTTCTTGGAGGGTATGGCGAGGAGCCGGACTGTCGTCAGGCAATGGGAGATGAGAGTACTGCTGGAAGTAAAGCAGACAAGCATCGCGCCACCACCAGGCATCCTTCGCCTGGCGCACAAAACGACGATGCTGACGTTCATATCTGTCAGAATCGATGTATGGCCTGATGCTTTCCCAAATCTTCACAAAGTCCTCAGCCTCACGCACTCCACGGTCGTATCTGTGGCAAAGAGCCTCCCACAGAGTTTCACCATTTTGCATACGATGGTTCCAAGCAACGTGGTGAAACCAAAGCAGCAATTCCTCCGGACAGGTATTGATATTCTCGTACATAGAACGCAGCGGTTCTGGATATTGTGCAATATTGCCCGAACCAGTGGCAATGGTTCTGTCGAAACCGATTCCTATGCTGTCGGCTTTGTGATAGTAACGAGGCAACCAGTCCTCGCGCCAGCCTTCGTGATAACACCAAGGTTCCGGTCCATAGTGGTGGCCTCCGGCAAAAATATGGTGCAAACCAAGAGGCATCATATAATCTACAACAGCATTATATGAGCGAAGCAGAAGATCGGTAACTGGCTGGACAAACCGCTCGTCGTCGGTATAGTATTCGCGAAGGAAATCCTCGGCTATTTTCCTTGCCGACAGCGATGGATCATTTGCCAATCTGCCTACGGCATACCAATTTGCCATAGCAAGATCATTGGCCGTCCAGTTGTCGCAATCACCAATATTCGACACTGCTGCAACAGGAATGCGCGAGCCATCGGCTTGCAGAGGCAAGGAATTGATGATTTCCTTCCACATTGGTGCAAGGAAACAGGTTTGGATGCTATTGCCGGTATATTCCTGTGTTGCTTGAATCTCAAGCATCATACGGGTGTTCTTCAACCCGAAGAACAGCGGAGAGAGTGGTTCGCGTGGCTGGAAATCAATCGGTCCGTTCTTAATCTGTATTATCACATTATCAAGAAACTGTCCGTCGAACTTCATAAACTCATCATAAGCCTGCGATGCCCGGTCGCCTCCTTTCGGCGAATAGACAAAGGCTCGCCACATCACTATTCCACCGTGAGGTTTCACTGCACGAGCAAGCATATTCGCACCGTCCACATGCGTGCGACCATAATCCATCGGACCAGGTTCGCCTTCGCTGTTAGCCTTCACCAGAAAACCGCCGAAATCTGGAATCAGGCGATATATCTCGTCAGCCTTCTTCCTCCACCACTCCACTACCTCTGCATTCAGTGGGTCAGCCGTACTGACATCACCAAGGGCCTTTGGCGAGGCGAAGTTCACCGACAGATATACTTTCATGCCGTAAGGGCGAAGCACATCTGCAATCTTCTTTGTCTTCCGGAGCATTTCGGTGGAAAGCATCATCGGTTTGGCATTGACATTATTAAGCACCGCCCCATTGATGCCCAGCATCTGGTTGATTCTGCCATACTCGCGGTATTTGTCGCATAGGTCTGCCGGCATAGGCTGTTCATCAGCCGGAATATCATCCCATTTCCAGATACTCCTACCGGCATAACCACGCTCTACTGTTCCATCGGGGTTATCCCAATGGTTGAGCAGCACCAGTTTCGAGGCCTTTCCCACAAAAGGGCGCACCACTTCTGCCGCATATCTGCCCATCGCCTCATAGCCTTTGGGATTAAGATGCAACCAGTCGTCGCTCAGTTCAGGCTTCAACCGATGATGGTCATTATCATCGCGAACCTCTTTGTCGAAATCCACCACACCATCGGCAATGGTTTGTGTGCGAATCCACTCGTTCACCGTCTCACGGCAAGCCTCGTGGAAATAAGTATAATAGTTGCAGTTTTTGAAAGGACATATTGTAGCCAGCAAGACCTTCTTGCCTGCTGCGTGCGACTTGCCGACGAGTGTTGTCAGCGATTCAATTAGTTCCTTTGCCGTCTTTTCACTGTCGTTGGAACTGCCAATATCATTCACTCCCTCGAATATAATCACCGTGTTCACGCCCCGCTGCGCCAGGATATCACGGTCAAAACGCTTCATTGCCGGTTCGCTCAACCCACCGCGCGTAACATGATTACCGCCGATTCCGAGATTCAGCACACCGACATTGCCTTGCAAAGCCTCCGCCATCCGGTCGGTCCAGCGATTTTGGAGGTTGTGGGTAGTACCACGACCATCGGTGATGCTGTTGCCAATAACAGCCACCACAGGAGTATCCGCTGTTGCCATCACATCAAGCGAGGATATATTATACCAGTGGTCAAGTCGTTCTGCACCAATGCCAAACGGAGTCTTCGGCTTTGCCTCGCCATTAATAATATAAGAGGTGGTACGCGAACCTCGATGGGAAGTTGCATGCCCTGGTGTTTCATCGCCATAGCATATAGTCACGGCAAGTCGCTGCAGTGGTTTGAGATTATAATCCAATGCGTCAGAGAACACGTCCTTGCCTGCTTCTATCCTCATGTTGCGCTTGCCGTTGAAGGAAAGATAGCGCGCTGATTTCACGTCTATATCGCATGAATCCTTTGCATCGGCTATATAGACGGAACGAATATCGACTGCCGTATTGCCAAACACATTGCTGAAATGCATTCTGAGACGGTTTCCACCTAATGACACATGTATTATCTGGCGTATGGAACGGTTCGACAACGAACTGCGAGGCATATCCCCCTCACCGGTATATTCCACGGCTGTAGCCCATGTTCCCACCCAGGTTTCCTGAGCATTAGCCACGAGACTCATCATTGTGAGGAAAACACCTAAAAAGAATATTCTTTTCATCATTTGTTGGTTTGTATGATGCAAAGATAAAAGAAAGTTTCCAAAAACTGCTCACTTACTGCCTTTTTCTTTCGTTCAGGCATATTATTCTGCAATATCCACCGAGCAATAATGGTAGCAAAGACACAAAGATGAAAATAAAATTTCATAGTAATATAATAAAACAACGAGAACTGCGTTTTATAGATAAAGGGCGGGATTCAATGTTTGTCCTGCTTGAAACGGTTAGTTATAAAGAATGTTGCACGAAATAAGTTGCCTATGAAGAATTTTACTCCAGAAGATTATCAACCATCAGAATTAACACTGCAGATTATACGCACTATTGCCAGAAACTACCCTACCCTCGATATGACAGAGCAGGAACAGGCTATATGCTGGAACTAATCAAAACATCTCTTCACAATGAGCGTATTAATTTCCCCATCAATATTGTCGATTGACTTCGCCGCACTTCGCGAAAATATCGAAATGCTCAATGAGAGCGAGGCTGACTGGATTCATCTCGATATCATGGATGGTTTGTTCGTACCGAACATATCATTCGGTTTTCCTGTGATGAAGGCCGTGAGCCGACTGGCAAAGAAACCGCTGGATGTGCATTATATGATTGTTCATCCGGAGCATTATATCCAGCAGACAGCACAGTTGGGCGCATATCTGATGACTGTTCACGCAGAGACCTGCACACAACTTCACAGCACTATCCATCAGATTCACAGTGCCGGAATGAAGGCTGGCGTGTCAATCAATCCAGCATCACCTCTCTCTATGATTGAGGATGTCATCACAGAGGCTGATGTCATTCTTATCATGAGTGTCAATCCGGGCTTCGGCGGTCAGAAGTTCATTGAGAGCACATACGAAAAAATCCGTGTGTTGCGCCAGATGATCAAGGCTCGCGGTGCTAATACTTTGATTGAGGTTGACGGTGGTGTACAAAACATAACAGCACCGCTCCTCGTAGAGGCCGGTGCTGATGTATTGGTTAGCGGCAGTTATATCTTCAATGCCGAGGATCCGAAGGCTACCATCAAGGCGCTGAAGGAAGCATAGTTAACCCACGCGGAAAAGCGCAGGGAATGGCGG
>JAZQOD010000284.1:0-5217 GCA_045627685.1 Prevotella sp.
TACAATTCCAATCACATCGAAGGAAGCAAACTGACTCAAGAACAGACGCGCCACATCTTCGAAACGAACACCATCGGAGTGACTGATACCAGCGTTCGCGTTGATGACATCGTAGAGACAGTTAATCACTTCCGTTGTATCGACAGTATCATTGATCTTGCCACCGACAAACTGACTGAGTCATATATCAAGGAATTGCATAAAATACTTAAGACTGGCACTCAGGATGCCTCAAAAGACTGGTTCAGGGTAGGCGAATACAAACTGTTGCCCAACGAAGTCGGTGGCACAGAGACCACACTACCGGAGCATGTCCACAAAGCCATGGCAACCCTCTTGAAAACGTATAACGGCAAGAAGGAGATAACTCTCGACGACATCCTTGACTTCCACAAGAGTTTTGAAACAATCCATCCCTTCCAGGACGGAAACGGAAGGGTTGGACGTCTCATCATGTTCAAGGAATGCCTCGCCAATGGTATTGTTCCATTCATCATCACCGAGGATCTACGGTATTTCTACTACCGTGGTCTCCAACAATGGCCACAGATCGTTGGTTATCTACGTGATACTTGTCTCACCGCCCAAGACCAATACAAAGCCCTACTCGACTATTTCCGAATCAAGTATTGAGAGATAAGAATGGGGGCTCAAAAAAAGAGGAGTTATGCTTCACGCACGGCTCCTCGCAAAATTATTGTTTCACTCTAAATCTCTGTCATTAAACATTAACCAAACATAATGACTGCATATAAAAATTCAATTCACGATACAAAGATAGGACACTTTTTGTTTACTCCGGACAAAAGCAGAGAAAAAAAAGATTTTTCATATGCACTGGGGATGTCTTGCGAATCAACATTTGAGTATAAAAGAACCGCCGACTTATGAAAGAGCCAGCGGTTATGTGGGTTGTTATTTCTCTATCAGAATTTCTTTGAACTTCCCCTGGAACGCAGGATGATGGCGGTAGGCAATATGTTTAAAACGTGCCAATGCCCAAAAGGCTCTATTTTTTTGCAAAAATACGAAAAGATAATTGTTGAAACAAATCTTTTCGATTATTTTTATCATTATGCACGAAAAAACACACCTACGGCTGTCCGGGGAGGGGTGGCACTGTCGTATATTTGTCTCAGTGACAGAAGTAAATGTGTCAATGTTACACCTTAATTTATAATATATGGAACAGAGATTAGCAGAGATTATCAAATTGATGAAGAATGATCTTCACGAGTATGAACAGAAATACCAGGGGGTGTTTGCTGAGAATCCACATGTGGGACTGGGTAACAAGAAGACACGATGCGTGAACGAGGCTACACTGCCTATTATTACTTGCACCGATGCGTGCCTGGAACGGTGTGCCAACACTTGCTACGTGATAAACATCATGACATTCCCTCGTCCGGCATGCCGACGCTGTCAGGCTCGCAACACGGTGCTGAGGAGGATTGACCCGGAGAGATATTATGAGTTCTTCTTCAAAGAGGCTGAGCGACTGAACTTGCCCATACGTCTGTCGGACGGTGGGGATTTCGAGAATGTCTCGCAGGTGAAGGCTTGCATTGCTGCGGCAAAGAGACATCCGAAGGTACAGGCCATAGGATATACGAAGCGTGTGGAACTGCTGCCGGACTTATTGCTGGCGCCTGAGAATATGCACATCCGCTATTCCACCTGGGAGAACGACGAGGAGAACACTGAGATTGCCAGAGACTTGGGGTTCGACATCTCGACGGTGGTATATGACGGTTCGGGCAACTGTCCTTATCAGACCACTATTGCGAGATTCCGAAAGAGTAAGAGCAAGATTGCCAGAGGGTTGCGTTCGGCAGGTATGGATACAAAGACTGCTAACAGAATAGCAGAAAAACAGACCGGGGCACTGGTGCCGGTGCATCATTGCAGGATCTGCGCCTTGAAGCATTGCGGTTGTTTCAAAGACGGCCACGACATAAGGTTCAATGTGGTTGATTGAAAAAAATCGCAGCAGTGAGGTTACATTTTGTGGAAGAATGCTATATATGATTGTATGAGAAATTTTACTGAGACACCAAACTTTATTTTCAGCGCTCTTGAGCGCGAGTTGTTAACCCTTTCTATCGAGGAGATCATCGAGGCTCTGGTGGCTGACTACAAGAGTTTCAGCCATGGCAATGATGAGGGAATTTCTGTGCCGGAAGACCTCCTGGAGAAACGCCTGTCGCATTCGTGCATCCTCTGCGGCGAGGGTTGCCGACAGGCTCTGCGACTGCCGGAACTGGGAAAGAAACTGGTGATGGCCTGCCTGTTCTACAGCAACGAGAGAGCCGAGGAGTGGCTCACCATCCACGGCGAGGGTGAGGCAGTGAAGGCGCTGCACCAGAAGATTGCCGACTTCGAGGCTGAGAAGGAAAGCGAACGCCAGAAGGCCGAGGAGTAGCCTCAGGCCCACCTCTCTCCTCAAAGCGAGGGGAGAGTTTTTTTTGAAGATTTCTGTCCGGAGGTTGATACTTCTGTCCTATCTTTGTACGGAACGAGAATTATAAACCCTTAAAAATTATTGTATGAATACATCAATCTTTGAAAAATGCACAACCAATCCTGAGGTGATGGTGGGCAATGTGGCATTCAACGTGCTTGATGAGAATGAAAATCCAAAGGGATGGACTATCATCACTGCACTGAATGAGGTGGTAACCAAGGTGAAAGGCTCAAAACTGTCGGACCGCTTCTGGGAGATGGTACAGAGCCCAATCAACTACCTTACCAAGGAACTCAACCTGACTAAGATGCAGTGTGTTATCATCGCACTGCTGATTGAGTCGGACGAACAGATGACCTGGCACGATATGGGTATTCGTATCGGACTCACACGCCTCAATATGTTGTCATACCAGGACGAGATGGACGACCTTGTGGTTAAGGAGTGGGTGCAGAAAGAGACTTCACGCCATTACAAGGGTATGCAGACTTACTACGGCATTTCTGAGGACGTGGAGAATGCACTGTCTCACAACAAGCCTTTCATTCCTGAGAAACTCGACGGCTATGGCTTGCAGGAACTCATAGAGAAGTTGGAGAGTCACGTGTACAAGTACCTCAATGGTGCAAGAGCACCTTTCAGCGAGTTGCAGAGATGGATAATCCGCCTTTGCAAGTGCAACACCGACATTCCTCTCTGCAATGCAGTGTTGAATTCTTGCGATGATGAACTCATACAGACACTCATTATGCTTAATGTGTACGACTATGCTCGTTTTGCTGACTCCGATGGTGAGGGCATTACATTGAGCTTTATTGACAGATACTTTCCTGATGGTTTTGAGGTGGATTGTATGGTAAACTCATTGCGACAGGGCACACACTGTCTGATTACCGGGGAGGTGTTTGAGCATTCTTGCCAGGACGGTATTGCCAACAACACACGCTTTGTGCTCACCCGCAGATTCAAGGAGACATATCTGGCGGGATATGTGCCAAGTCGCGCTGAGTGCTGCAACAATTTTATGCCAACGAAAGAGTTGAGAAGCCACAGCCACATCAAGACCAAGCATATGTTCTATAATCCTGACGACCAGAATCAGATTGAGCGACTCACCGGTCTGCTCCAGCAGGACAACCTCGCAGGAATCCAGAAGCGTCTGGAGGATGAGGGAATGCGCAAGGGGTTCGCGTGTCTTTTCTATGGTGCTCCTGGAACGGGCAAGACTGAGACTGTGTTGCAGATTGCACGCCAGACAGGTCGCGACATCTTACAGATTGACATTGCGGGTATGCGCGACAAGTTTGTTGGTGAGAGCGAAAAGAACATCAAGGCGGTATTCACCCGTTACAGACTTCTGTGCCGACAGAAAGAGGTGATGCCAATCCTGTTCTTCAACGAGGCTGATGCTATTTTCGGCAAGCGCACAACCTTTGGTGGCAACAACCCTTCGGTGGAGAAGATGGACAACGCTATGCAGAACATCATTCTTCAGGAGATAGAGAACCTCGAGGGTATTCTTATCGCAACAACCAACCTCACCTGCAACCTTGATGATGCTTTCGATCGTCGTTTCCTGTTCAAGGTGGAGTTCCATAAGCCGGATGTTGATGTGAAGACAAAGTTGTGGACAAGTATGCTGGGCGATGATATCAGTGAGGCTGATGCTTTCCGACTCGCCAAGTGCTATGACTTCTCGGGCGGTCAGATTGAGAACATTGCACGACAGTCTACCATCGAGTTCATCCTTTCTGGCAAGAAGGCAGGCTTCGACGAGATTAACGAGTTCTGCAAGCACGAACTCCTCACCAAGAAGAAGGACCGCAGTCCGATTGGATTCCTCTAAACTATATATACCACTCAAAAAGAGTGTCCCTCCCCCAGCCCATTGCAAGGGTTGAGGGAGTTTTTGTTAATAAGAGTTAAAAATAGGTTACATTTGATATTTCACGTATATATATTGTCGGGTGATTCAAGAAAAAATAATATCTTTGTAATCGTAAATCGAATATGATGAAGAGTACACATATCAAATAACATTTTTAAAACGCGCGTGGAGGGTACCTCCCCCCCCCTCGTGGTATAATTGTGTCCGGGATTATGCTCTCGGGTAAATGAGCCGTCGGCTTGTGCTACATTAACCTCTCGCGTAGGGTTCATGCCCTATCGTACTATTCTATTATCCATTAAACACCGCTCCTTTCGGGGGCACTAAAACCAATAATACAAATGAAAACATTAACAGAAACAAAGTCATCAACTCCAGTAGTAAACAACACAACCCTCGGTACAGCAGCCCTCCATACCCTCATGGCACAGGCTCGTTGCGCCAACACGTATCTTGCTAACAAGGCTACAACAACCCTCGTCAACTCATACGAGGGATTAATCAAGAAGGTGGTCATGAACCGCCTCGGCGACAAGATTGCCCAGTTCGATGACTTCATGTCAGCAGCAAGACACGGCTTCTACCTCGCTATCTGCGAATACGACCTCAACAGCACAACTGCATTCCACACCTATGCAGCCTACCGCATGAACTATGCCATTAGCGACTACATCGAGCTGGAGAAGCCATTGCACATTGCCCACAACATCTATTCTGATATCAGCAAGGTGAATAAGGCAAAAGAGGCCCTGTTGCAGAGCTACGAGGAGACTACCGTAAGTAATATCGCCAAGAAGGCTGGTATCAATGCAAAGCAGGTTGAGCGTGCCCTCTATGCAGCCAAGAGCATGAACACTGTACA
>JAZQOD010000285.1:0-34761 GCA_045627685.1 Prevotella sp.
AAAGAGTTTCTGGATTGTAAGAGCCCAGTCCCACTGCTGCCAACGCATTGAAGGGGTGATATCATCGGCCATAACCTCATAACCATCGGCTGTGAGAGCCCACTTGTCTGGTGTGTGGATTACATTATATACATTTGCAAGCCATGAATAAACCTTATCCTTATTCTCGAACACCATTTCGATAGTAAGTTCGGTGTCTGGCTCTTTATCAAGATAATCTGAGCAAGAAGTTGCCATTGGTACCATCATCAATGACATCAATCCACCTGCCAAATATTTATAAAATTTCGAATTCTTCATTTTTCAATCTCCTTTCTTTAGAAATTAACATCAAGACCAAAGATAACCGACTTGTTCATTGGGTAACGAAGACCGTCATTAGTACCAAGCTCTGGATCCCAAAGTTTAAATCCTGAGAAGCAGAACATGTTGTTTGCACTCATGAACACACGGCAACTCTTTACATAGAGAGCACTGAGCCAGTGTTTTGGCAATGTATAACCAACCTCGATAGTCTTACAACGCAAGAAACTCATATCCTTCTTCCACCATGTAGAAGCGCGCGAATTGTTCTTGTTGACACCATAGGTAAGACGTGGCCAGAATGCATACGGATCTTCGTTTGTGCCATCAATCCAACGATCATCGAGATTCAAAGAATAAGCATTACCCTGGGTTGTTGTACCAGAACATGGGAGGAAATAGTCAGAACCACCGATAACGCGGTATGTGTCGGCTGTTCCCTGGAAGAAGAAGTTCACGTCGAGGTTCTTGTAAGAGATTACTGCACCGAAACCGTAAACAATACGTGGGTCGGTTGTACCACCGATAAAGCCTTCATCCTCTTCAGTGATCATACCATCACCATTCATATCGATATACTTGATGTCACCAGGCTTTAATTTTGCACCACCGACACCTCCTTGATCAGGAATACCGAACTTAAGATCGCCATTCTCATCGAAATCGTCGGCAACGAATAGGCGCTCTGCTGTCAAACCTCTAAGCTCGTTAAGTGAACGACCTGTCTGTGCACGGTGTGTACCCTTACGAACTTCTGGTTCATCGATTTCATCGACACGGTTCTTTGCAAAGGTGAAGTTGCCATAGAATGATGTGAACCAATCTTTGTTCCACTGCTTGTGCATGTTGATAGAAGTCTCGACACCACCGTTTGAAACCTGACCAAAGTTCGCCCATGGCTGACGCTCAAAACCTGTCTGTGTTGGAACCTGCGAACGCTGCATAAAGATATTCTTACGCTTCTCACGGAAAATATCGAAATTAATATCAATCATATTCCAAAGACCGAGTTCAACACCGAGGTTGAACTTTGTTACTGTTTCCCATGTCAGGTTGGCTACAGCAAAGTCATATTCTGTTATACCACCGTAGCTACGTGGGCTTGTTGCACCCCATGAATAGCCGGCTGCATCAGTCTTGAGTGTTGTGAGGTAGGCAAAACGACGACCACCGATATTATCGTCACCCGCCTGACCGATAGAACCACGGAACTTAATCTTTGAGAATGTGCTACGAACTGGTTCCATCCATGGTTCCTCGCTCAACAACCATCCGATCGCTGCAGATGGGAAGAAACCGAAACGCTGACCTTTTGCAAAGTTCTCAGAACCATTATAACCGAAGTTGAACTCTGCAACATAACGATTGTCGTAGGTCAATGATGCACGACCAGCGATACCCTGCTTTCGGTAGTCCTGATAAGAACCATCATCGTATGCGCTCTGGTTATAGAGAAGGAGTGAGTTCACCTCCAACTTGCCGAAACGACGGTCATAAGAGATGCTTGCCTCAGTATATACGCGTGTGTTACCATATTCACCTGCATTCTCTGAGCCCATTGACTCATCACCTGTAACAATCTGCGAGTAGATAAGGTTACCAAGTTCATCACGACCTGAAGATGGTGCAACATATCCAATGTTTGTTGTACGGCTACGGCGGCTTCTGTTCCAACGGTCAAAGCTGAAGAGAACCTTTGCCTTCAAACCAGGAGTAATCATCTTCAAATCCTGCTCTACAGAGAAGAGTGTCTGGAGTTTTGAAGAAGTCAAAAAGTCATAACCACCCTGTGTTACATCACGCCAAGGGTTTGCGCGGTTTGTTACCAAAGGAATGTTGCCATCGCTATAACGGATTGGCTGGAAGAATGGCAGTGTTGCAAAAGCATCAGAGAATGCACCGTCAGTATTTACACGCTGCTTCTTGAAACGGTTCAGATAACCACCGATATTAACACGCAACAAAGTAGTCTTTGTAACATCCATATCGATGTTCGAACGGAGGTTGAACTGCTGGTTGTTTGTTGCATTGTTGTAAACGAGGGACTTATCCTGTTCAAGGATACCAGTCTCCTTGAAGTAAGAAGCTACAATAGAATAGCGGAGGAAGTCAGAACCACCTGATACATCAAGATTTGCACGCGAATTATACGCATAATCCTTTGTAATAACATCAACCCAGTTTACATCTGGATAGAGATCAGGGTCATAACCGCTACGGGTACGGTCAATCTGCAACTGTGTAAATGGCAATGGATTGATACCATCGGCACTAGCAGTCTGGTTCATCAATGTCATGTAGTCAGGGGCATTGAGGAACTCAGGGAACTGTGTTGGAGTGTTGATTGTATGTTCAACATGGAACTTCACCTGTGGAGCACCAATCTGACCGCGCTTTGTTGTGATGACGATAACACCGTTAGCACCACGCACACCATACATAGCCGAAGCAGAAGCATCCTTCAATACTGAGAACGACTCAATTTCTGCAACATCGATATTGTCGAGGTCACGTTCAACACCATCAATAAGCACGAGAGGCTTGTTCTGGTTAGAGAAGGTAGAGATACCACGAATCCAGAAATTAGAATCGTCGTAACCAGGCTCACCAGAACGCTGGATACCGATTACACCGGAAAGCTTACCAGCGAGGTTGTTAGAAAGAGTACGAGTACTACCAAACTTCAATTCCTCTGGCTTCACAGTCTCGATAGCACCGATGATAGATGCTTTCTTCTGCGAACCGTAACCAGTTACAACAACTTCCTCGAGTTCGCCTTCATCAGCATCGAGCATGATAGTTGTCAGGGTGTTGGTGTCAACCTTCACCTGCTTCTTCTTAAAACCGATGTAAGAGAATTCCAGAGTAGCCGACTTACCGGTTACATTCAGCTGGAACATACCGTCAATGTCTGTGATTGCGGCTACTCCATCAGCACCTACTAATGTTACCGACACACCGATGAGCGGTTCCTTGTAGGAGTCCACTACCTGGCCGATAACACGATCACTCTTCTGCTGAGCTTGAGGGATAGGACTGTTAGCCCACACCAGAGGAGCCCAAGCAGACAAAAGACCTGCCGCCACAACTGTGAGGCACATCTTGTTCACCTTCATAGAGAAAAGGCTTGTCAATCGTTTTGCTTCCATTGAATATTTAGTTTGTTGTTATAAATTGATTTCAGTAAAATGGTTTCATTTCCAATCAACGTATGTTACGCGGATTTAAGTTTCGAAAGCAAAATTAGCAAAAATCAAGTAAATATAAAAATAAAAATATAAATATATAATGTGTATAATGGTTGTATTATAACATTTTTACTGGTTTTCAGGCTTTTAGATTAGAAATTTGACATTAAATGTATAATGCATTTTACACACCTTATATAGACAGAAAAGTCCATTTTGGCAGGCTCATTTTGTACGAACGGCGTTGAACAATTGTGTGGAGGCCGTTGAACAAATGTGTGCTCAGCGTTGAACAACTGTGCGCCCACCGTCCGCACAGTTGTGTGCACGCTGTCCGCACAAACAAGAAAGCAAGGACTCCAATAATGGAACCCTTGCTCAATGTGTCTGTGAATATAACAATAGGGATTAGTACTCAACAACTGGTTCGAGTTCTTTTGCCTGAGCCACCATTGCCTCGAGTTCTGAAAGTGCAGGAACACGGCCACAGATGTGCTTCTCCTCGTTCACCTCAACGAGTTTTGGGTGAAGATTCTCTGGTACGCGATGACGGAACTCCTTCACTGTGTCAACACCGGCTGCCTCGAGCAACTCTGCAAACTGACCTGCGATGCCGTTAATACGCATCAAATCAGCATGATTGGTCCAACGGAGAATAAGTTTCTCTGCGATTTCTGTTGCAGCAGCAACTTCCGCACGACCTTTCTTTGTAGCACACTTTGCCAAGAGTTCTTCAACTGTTGCAATACCTGCAGCAACCAACTTCTCACCATAGACAGCACCAACGCCTTCTATTGTATCAATTTTGTAAGCCATAATGAATGTAATAGATTAATAATTTATTGGATAAAACATTTTCGTTGTAAAGTTATAACATTTCCGTCAAAACACAAAGAAATTTGATGATTTTTATCCATTTTCAATAAACTATCACCACAAAACCATCGTCAAATTACCGATAATTGACGCAATTTACATCAAGAAATATCTAAAAAAGATTAACAATGGCACGGAGAATTTGCTAACACGGTGTTTTTTTTATAACTTTGCAACTTGTTATGCGTATATACGCACGCATATATTAATATGTTCGCATTATCAAATCGCTAATCAAAATAAAAAATACAATAAGAAAATGAAAAAGATTGCTTTAACATTACTCGTTCTTCTGGGACTTGCAACAAATGTTTTTGCACAGGTTCCTGCAGTTACTCTCAAGACCATCGACGGCAAGACTGTTCGTACTGACACACTGTCAAACGACGGCAAGCCAATCATCATCGACTTCTTCGCTACATGGTGCAAGCCTTGCAACCGTGAGTTGTCGGCTATCGCTGAGGTTTATGAGGAGTGGCAGGAAGAGACTGGCGTAAAACTCGTAGCAGTTTCTATCGACCAAGCACAGAATGTAAACAAGGTGGCTCCACTCGTTGCTGAGAACGAATGGCCTTGGGAGACTGTCCTCCTCGACCCTAACAGCGACTTCAAGCGTGCTCTCGGTATCCAGATGATACCTTACACACTCATCATCGACGGTGAGGGTAACATCGTTTACAAGCACAACGGCTACACCGATGGTGCCGAGGAAGAACTGATCGAGAAGTGCAGAGAGTTGGTGAAGTAAAACTGGATAAATATCGAATTTATAACGATTATTTTTATTAATGAAGAAAATATTTATCACTCTGCTGGCAATGGGGCTTTGTTCGGGTGTGTCAAACGCTCAGAACAATGTCACTCTCACAGGTAGTGTACAGAGCGACATGATGATTGCTCCACAGCAGGACGAGAAAATCGGTACTTCGGAGTACGACAACGAGTACTTCCTCACCAACACCTATGTTGACCTTCAACTCCTGAGCAAATATATCGATGCGGGTACTCGTTTCGAATACAACCAGCATCCAATGCCAGGTTACAACGATACTTACAACGACTTCAAGGGCTGGGGTGTTCCAAACCTCTGGGTTAAAGGTAAGGGCAAGAAAGCCGAGGTTACTCTCGGTTCGTTCTATGAGCAGTTTGGCTCGGGTTTCATTCTTCGTTCATACGAAGAGCGCAGCCTCGGTATCGACAACTCTATCGTTGGTGCTCACCTCCTCGTTAATCCTGTAGATGGTGTGCGTGTAAAGGCTCTCTCGGGTGTACAGCGTACTTACTGGCACTGGACAAACAGCGTTATCAGTGGTGCTGATGTTGAACTGTCATTCGATGAATGGATAAAAGCATGGCAGGCTAACGGTACTCGCCTCACACTCGGTGCTTCATGGGTGAACAAGCGCGAGGATCCAAATGGTGATATCGTGATGGCCGACCCTACTCACAAGTTGAACTTGCCTGAGTTTGTAAACGCCTTCGATGTTCGTGCCCGTTTCCAGAAGGGTGGCTTCTCCATGCTTGCTGAATATGCACAGAAAGGTCAGGATCCTAACGAACTGAACAGTTTTATCTACAGCAAAGGTCATGCAGAGATGCTCTCCCTCACATACGCAAAGTCAGGTCTCTCGCTGCTCGGTCAGGTGAAGCGCTCTGAGAACATGGGCTTCCGTAACCAGCGCTCAATGAGTCCACTTTCAAATGCTGGTTATGTGAACCATCTTCCTGCTTTCACCGTTGACCAGACTTATTCCCTTGCTGCCCTCTACCCTTACGCTACACAGACCGAGGGTGAATGGGCATATCAGGCAAGTGCTGCTTACAAGGTGAAAGGCCGTTTCTCTCCAAAGTTCAAGGTGAACTACTCGCTCGTTACCGGTCTTGAGCATGCTCGCGAGAACCGTAGCAATGCTGCTATGCGCGGTACTGACGGTGCAAAGTCGGCTTTCTTCAAGAACGGCGAGACATACTATCAGGACCTCGACTTCATGTATGAGCAGAAAATGTCGAAGACCTTCGAGCATCACGCAATGTATATGTACCAGCAGTACAACAAGGGTGTGATACAGAGCGAGGGTGGCAACATCTACAGCCATATCTTCATCTACGAACCAAAATGGAAGATTAACAAGAAGTTGACTCTCCGTGGTGAGGCTCAGTATCTGTTCACTCAGCATGAGTCAGGCGACTGGGGCTTCGGTTTGCTTGAACTCTCGGTTGCTCCTTACCTCATGTTCACCGTCAGCGATCAGATTGGCCGTTGCGAGCCTACAGCAGGTGAATACGGTGATGTGACTCACTACTTCCAGGCAATGGTTACCGGCAACTACAAGAGTCATCGTCTGCAGATTGGTTATGGTCGCACACGTGCGGGCTACAACTGTAACGGTGGTGTCTGCCGCTACATCCCAGCAAGCAAAGGTTTCACTGTAAGTTACAACTATAATTTCTAAAGAAGCACCAATATGAAGAAAATAACTTATATCGCAATTGCTCTTTTGGCAATTATAGCAAGTAGCTGCTCAAACATTGCTGAGGACGAGCGTCTCATCTATGTAGAACCTGCAAAGGCAAGCCGCAATGTTCTCATCGAGGATTTCACCGGTCAGCGTTGTGTCAACTGTCCTAAGGCTACTGATGCCATCCACGAGATTCAGGAGGTTTACGGCGAGAATGTCATCGCTGTTGCTATTCATAGCGGTCCTTTCGGTGGAGTAAGTGCAAGAAATCCTGGTTTGATGAATGATACAGGCAAGGAGTACTGGAACAAATGGTTCTCTTCTACCCAGGGCCAGCCTGTAGCAAAGATTAACCGCGGTGAGGCTACCAACGGTTATGAGAACTGGAGTGCTATCGTTGCTGACTGTCTGTCACAGGAGACTGATGTTGTCATCGAGGCTACTGTTGAGTTCGACAAGACCAACGGTCAGGGTGAAGTAAAGGTTCTCACTACAGCCAATGCAGGTCGCAAGGCAAACTTGCAGGTTTGGCTCACCGAAGATGCCATCGTTGCTCCACAGACATTGCCTGACGGAAGCCGCAACAATGAGTATGTACACAACCACGTGTTCCGCTCTGCAGTGAATGGCACCTGGGGTGAGGCTATCACATACACCGAGTCTGTTGGTTCTTACAACTACAACTTCACCATCGACGAAGCAACAGGTTGGATTCCTGACAACATGCACGCTGTAGTATTCGTTTATGACGACAACGGCGTTGAGCAGGTGGTGCAAGTACCGGTGGTACTTAATTAATAATGGATAATTCTTGCTCCTCTGCGCTACGCAAGCGGCAGAGCCGAGCGGATAATGAATAATTAAATTAATAAATATGAAGAAAATCTTTACTCTTATTGCTATGGCTATGATGACCATGGCATCACAGGCACAGGTAGTGCTTGTTGACTTAAACGGAAAGGAGTACACATCTGGTGAGTTCACCATTACTCCTGAGATTGATCCTGATTGGGGCGATGTAATCTTCGAGGCACCATCAGTTAAGAACAATGGCGGTTCGGCTGTTGATGTAAAGCTCGGCGTAAACATCACTGCACTTCCAGAAAACACCGCTGTTCAGGAGTGTTTCGCTGTAAACTGTTATTTCTTTGACAGCGTAGGTTCACACGACACTAATGTTGTGAATGTTGCAGCGGGTAAAACTCAGAGCACAGCAACAGAATGGCAGTGCTATGACTCTGAGAGCGACGACTATGCTAAGGGCGTATGTACAATAGAGTTCACCATCTACGAGAACGGACAGAAGGGTAATGTCGTTACTGTAAACTATGTTTATGCTGATCCTGCTGGCATCTCAACCGTTGACAAGAACGCAACTGTCGTTAAGACATACGACCTTCAGGGCCGCGAGGCTACAAACGCATCGGGCATCGTCATCGAGAAGATGAGCAACGGCAAGGTTCGTAAGGTTATCAAGTAATTTTATTCACATTATTAATATATTATAAGAAAGTATGAAAAAGTTTCTACTCTTTGCTATGGTGGCAATGATGTCACTCGTGGCAAATGCACAGCAGTTCAAGGTTGGCAAGAAGGCAGACCTCAAACCTGCTAGTATGAATCATGCTCCTGCTATGGCTTCTACCATTGAAGGTACAGACATCTGGGGCTATTACATGGGGAGCAACATCGGTGAACTCGGTGGTCTTGGTACAGGTGCTGCAGGTTCATTCCGTGTAGCTATCTTCGTTCCTGGCGACGGTGTTCTCGCTGGTACCAAGATTCGTGGTATCAACCTCCCTGCACTCGGCGCTATGTCAAGTGTTAAGGCATGGGTTGCAACAGGTCTTGCAAACTCAAAAATCACTGTAACCAAGAATGCTTCAGGTATTACAACTGGTTACAACGTTGTTGAGTTCGACGAGCCAATTGACATTCCTGCAGAAGGTATCTACGCTGGTTACACATTCACCAGCAATGACGCTTATCCAATCGCTATCACAGGTACAGGCGACACTCCTGGTGGTCTTTTCCTTTCAACATCGGCTACAGGAACTCTTCAGGATTATTCTGCTGGCGGCTTCGGTGTGAGCGGTCTTCAGGTATTCGTTGAGGGTATGGTTCTTCCTGAGAATGGTGCAACAGTCTCAAGTGTAAACTGCGAGGCTGCAGCTAAGGGCGCTAATGGTAAAGCTACTGTAAACTTCGTTTCAAATGGTAGCAATGGCGCAAGCTCTATCGGTTACACAGTTACTGTAAATGGTGTAGAGACCACTGGTACTGCTAACGTTTCTATTCCTGGTGGTTTGAATAAGAACGGTCAGTTCGAGGTTTCATTCACTGCTCCTGATGAGATTGGTGCATTCCCTGCATCTGTAGCTATCACTACCGTAAACGGTCAGCCAAACGAGCTCAGCACAGAGCCAGTAGCATTCACCGTAAACACTGTTTCTCGCATTGTTCCTCGTATGACTGTCATTGAGGAGTACACCGGAACCGGTTGCGGTTGGTGTCCTCGTGGTTGGGTTGGTATGGAAGCTGTAAAGAACAACCAGAGCGACAAGGCTCTCGTTGTTGCTTGGCATAAATTCAACTCTTCTGACGCAATGTATCAGGCTAACTATGCTAATATTCCTTTCGATGGTGCTCCTCAGTGTACCGTTGACCGCAAGGTTTACCCTGACCCATACTACGGAGAGGTAGAAGAGGGTATCATGAACTGTGTAAACGTGTACAACACAGCAACCGCACCTGTTGACATCAAGGTGAAGGCTAACTTCGTTGATGATACGAACAAGAATGTTCAGATTATTGCTAACACTGAGTTCCTCACCAATACCAACGGTTACACTATCGCATTCGTTCTTACTGCTGACGACCTCACAGGTACTACTACAGCATGGAAGCAGCAGAACTACTACTACTCAAACTACAACAAGGCAACATTCACTGGTGCTCTTCCTGAAATGCCAGAGCTCGCTGAATTCTGTAAGGGTGGTACATACGGTAAGTCTTCTGTTCAGCTTATCTTCAATGATGTTCTCATCGGTAGCACATACAATGCTAATGGTAAGTCACTCGTTCCTGCATTCACAACAGGTCAGGCTGGCGACATCGAGACTTCTGAGTACACTATCGCTATGCCTACAAAGGCCGCTCTCGTTAGTGCTCTCAACTATGAGAAGATCTATGCAACTGTTCTCGTTATCGACAACAAGGGTCAGATTGCTAACGCTGCTCGTGTTCGCGTTCTTGGTGCTGGTGAGGATGTAGATCCTGTTGACCCAGATCCAATCGATATCGACGGCATCAAGGTTTCTGATATGGACGACGACATGCAGCTCATGGGTGAGGCTATGTCACCAAACGCTAAGTATGTTGTTGGTATGAACTTCGCAACATTCGCTCCTGCTATCTGGAATGTTGAGAACAACGAGTACACTGAGTATCCTGACTTCGAGGAGGGTGCATTCCACGCTGCAACAAGCAACGGTATCTTCGTTGGTGATGACGGCAACTACGCTATCAAGGCTGATGAGAATGGTAATGTAACTCCACTCTTCTTCAACGAAGGTGAGGAGGTTTACAACGAGGAGTATGACTTCTACTACTCTACTGGCGACGCTGGTTCTTCAGCATACGCTATCTCTGAGGATGCTAAGGTAATCGCAGGTTTCTACTTCGATTCTTCTTACTTCACAACTCCATGTATCTGGAATGAGAACAACGAGCGTATCGACCTCCCTCTCCCTACTTCAGAGGAGGCTGGTTTCGAGGTTAACGGTGGTCAGGTTCGTTACATGACACCAGACGGTAAGGTTATCCTTGGTTTCCTCATCGACAACATGGCTACATGGCCAGCATGTATCTGGCGTCAGAATGCTGCTGGTGGCTATGACTTCGACATCATCTGCAAGAACTACTGGGAGGAAGGCTACCAGCAGGGTAAGCCATACATGGTATTCAACCCTTCAGGTATCAGCGCTAACGGTGAGTGGGTAGCTCTCACTATCCAGAACGAGTTCGACGATTGGGACTTCTCTACTCCAGCTCCTGCAATGCAGGTTGCTCGCCTCAACCTCAACAGCAACGCTCTCGAGGTACTCAACGAGACTGAGGTTGAATACACTCCAACAGGTATCGCTAACGATGGTACAGTACTCGCTTACTCTGGTGCAAACGACATGATGAACCGCGCTGGTTACATCTGGGAGGCAGGCAAGGCTGATGTTAAGTCACTCGACGACATCCTCGCACAGGTTCCTGCTCTCGATGAGCTCGGCAGCAACACTCCATGCTCTATCACTGCTGATGGCAACTACGTTCAGGGCTTCGGCATCAACGGCGAGAACATCTTCTCTTATGTTGTTGACTACAAGAACATTGCTAACGGTATCAACGGTGTAAATGTTGAGAACAAGCCAGTTTCTGGTACAATCTACAACATCGCAGGTCAGCGTCTCGCTAAGATGCAGAAGGGCCTCAACATCGTAAACGGTAAGAAGTACTTGGTTAAGTAATTCCCCCAATATCATAATATCAGCCCCCGATAGTCAAAAACTACCGGGAGCTTTTTTGTGCCCTATCGCCCCCTCCCCAGCACTCCGAGGGAGAGAGATAGACTATTTGCTTATTCATTGTAGTCTTCATTGTAATAAATCCCAAATATATTTGCATTATTTATAAATAATGTGTAAATTTGTCTTTGGTTCTAAAATCCGAATTATAATAAAACCAAAATCATAATGAAAAGACTATTAATCATCTCTATCGCTGCAATGTCACTGTGCAGCCTCAATTCTACTGCACAGGTGTACAAAGACAAGAGTGCCACACCTGAAGAGCGTGCGAAAAGCATCGTTGCCGCAATGACTCTCGAAGAAAAAGTGTCGCTCATGACTCATGAGTCGGCAGCAGTGCCTCGTCTGGGCATCAAACAATACAACTGGTGGAACGAGGCTCTACACGGAGTTGCCCGTGCTGGTCTTGCTACTGTCTTTCCACAACCTATCGGCATGGCGGCGTCTTTCGACGAAAACCTCGTATGGAAGACTTTCGATGCTGCTTCAACAGAGGCTCGTGCAAAGTATAACGTGGCTCGCAAGAACGGTCCTCTGCTCATCTATCAGGGACTTACATTCTGGACACCGAACATCAACATCTTCCGTGACCCTCGCTGGGGCCGTGGCCATGAGACTTATGGTGAGGACCCATACCTCACAGCCGTCATGGGTACCAATGTAGTTCGCGGCCTGCAGGGACCTTCCGATGCTGCTCACCGCAAACTCCTGGCTTGTGCAAAGCATTTTGCAGTTCATAGCGGTCCTGAGTGGAACCGCCATATCTTCGATGCGAAGGATATTGCGCCTCGCGATCTCTACGAAACTTATCTCCCTGCGTTCCAGGCTCTCGTTCAGAAAGGCGATGTGCAGCAGGTGATGTGTGCCTACAACCGTTTCGAGGGTGATCCTTGTTGTGGCAGCAACACACTCCTGCAACAGATTCTTCGCAACGAATGGGGATATAAGGGTGTTGTGGTTAGTGACTGTTGGGCAGTTTCCGACTTCTTTGAGAAAGGTCACCACTACACCGACCCTGATCCAAAGAAGGCTACCGCTCGTGCCGTCCGTACAGGTACCGACCTCGAGTGTGGTAACTCCTATCCAAACCTCATCGCTGCCGTTCGCGAGGGTATTCTTTCTGAGGAAGAAATCGATGTATCTATCATCCGACTGATGAAGGCTCGCTATGAACTGGGCGAGATGGATGATGAAGATGACTGTGAGTGGAACAAGGTGCCATTCTCTGTTGTTGACTCCGAGGATCATAAGGCTATCTCTCACCAGATGGCTCGCGAGTCGATGACACTCCTCAAAAACGACAATAACATCCTGCCTCTCCGCAAGGATATGAAGATTGCACTCATCGGTCCTAACGCCAACGACTCAGTGATGCAGTGGGGCAACTACAACGGTTTCCCTTCTCACACCTCTACCCTGCTCTCTTCTATCCAGAAGCGACTTCCAGAAGCCAACATCACTTACCTCGCAGCGTGCGACCACACTTCAAAGATGGGCCTCGAATCACTCTTCCCACAGTGTACCATCGATGGAAAGCAAGGCTTCTGAGCTTCATATTGGAACACTACCGGTGAGTATGACAGCGCTAAGCCAGAGGTTACCGTATATAGTAGCCAACCATTCCATCTCACAACGGCCGGTGCTACATGCTTCGCTCCAGGCGTTCGTCTTGGTCATTTCACTGGTGAATACGAGACTGTATTCCATGCCACACGCTCCGAGGAGATTGTGTTCTCACTCCAACTCATGGGATGGATGCATGTTTATATCAATGACGAACATGCTTACTATGGTGGTAACATGAAGGCTGCCAAGGCTTTCGCTATCAATGTGGAGGCAGGTAAAGACTATAAGATTCGTGCCGTTTATCAGGCTACAGAGGGCGACTGTGCTTCATTCAACTTCGACTTCGGCCGTGAGGCTCCACTCGATATGGACGCGACTGTCAATGCTGTTAAGGATGCCGATGTTATCATCTTCGCTGGTGGTATTTCTCCACAACTTGAGGGCGAAGAGATGCCTATTCATATTCCTGGATTCCGTGGTGGTGACCGCGAAATTATCGAACTGCCAGAGGTGCAGACAATGCTCCTTGAACATCTGAAGCCTCTCGGCAAACCAATTGTAATGGTGAACTACTCTGGTTCGGCTATCGCTCTCACAAAGGAGAGTGCTCTTTGCGATGCCATCCTTCAGGCATGGTATCCAGGACAAGCCGGTGGTGAGGCTGTTGCAGAGACTCTTTTCGGAGAATACAACCCTGCAGGTCGCCTCCCAGTAACTTTCTACGCATCAACAGCCGATCTTCCTGATTTCGAGGATTACACCATGTCGAACCGCACATACCGCTACTTCAAAGGCACTCCACTCTATGCCTTCGGTCATGGACTTTCGTATTCAACATTCAACTATGGAAAGGCAAAGTTGAGCAGCAAGAAGGTTACAAAGGGTGGATCACTCACAGTAACCGTTCCTGTGAAGAATACAAGTAAAGTATGTGGTGATGAGGTAGTGCAGGTATATCTGCAACGTGTAGGCGACAACGAAGGTCCTACTCATGCTCTGCGCGGTTTCAAGCGTGTGAACATCTCTGCTGGCGAAACAGCAAATGTTGATATAACCCTCTCGGCTGATGAGCTTCAGTGGTTTGACACCGCGACAAATACAATGCGCGTCATCCCTGGCAAGTACGCCGTACTCTACGGTCCTTCTTCAGACATGAGTAAACTCAACAGAGCCGAGTTCGTAATCAGATAAAGATTTTTATCAGATAAAGATTTTTAGACAGAATGACATAATGACAAATATATAACAATGATGATAACGAAGAATAATAAAATTTTGTCTTTATGTCATTCTGTTTAATAATCTCTCTTAACTTTTAACTTTTCACTCTTAACTTAAAAGCCACCGCCAGTACCACCCCTCTCATTGCAAGATAACTCAACAGTGCTATCCAAAGGGCAATATTTCCGAACACTGAGAAAAAGAAATAATAGATACCAAAGAAAAATATAGCACCTACAAAACAAGAGAGAAACATCTCCTTGGTTCGTGTCATACCAATGAACAAACCGTCATAGATAAACGCCAACACTCCACACACTGGTATCAGCAATGCAAAAAACGAGTAATCGTGCGAGGCTTCAACAACAGTGTTATCACTTGTCAGCAATGAAAGAAAGCCATCGCCTCCAAGGAAATACAGCATTGTGAACAAGATTGTAAACAATCCGCCCCATACAAGGAGGTTCCTATGCAACACACCCAACGATTTTCTATCACCTGCTCCGACAAATCGTCCTGCCAATGCTTCACCGGCAAATGCGAAACCGTCCATAACATACGAGAATAACGTGAACAGAGTCATTATCAATGTGTTGACAGCAAGTATCACTTCACCTTGTGCACTACCGGCAGAGGTGAAGAACAGATTGACTGCCACAAGACATAATGTACGGAAAAAAATATCGCGGTTGGTACTGAAAAATGCCGCCATACGGTTGGCATCGTAGGTTGATGTGTCATCTTTCGACTTGCCACCATTAAAGGTTGTCCGCAATCTGAGTTTAGTATCTTCTGGATAGAGATGGCGTGAAGAGAAATACAGCATCAGGAAGGCTATCCATTGAGAGAGCACCGTACCGAGAGCAACTCCAGCGATGTCCATCTTCAATACAAAGACAAACATCAACGAGAATACAATATTGATGATGTTCTGAGATACGGCAACAAGCATTGGTGTCTTGGTGTTTTGCATTCCTACAAGAAAACCATTCAATGCAAAAGCACCTAACACAGCCGGTGCTCCGAAGATTCCTATATTAAAATATGTGGATACGAGATGCACCGAACTGTCACCGACCTGCATCAGAATCATCGCAACAGAACGAATCGGCAGCATACAAACGAGCATCGCTACTCCTAAAAAGAATCCGATAGAAAGACTTCGTTTGAACAACCAGTTGATGCCTGCACGGTCTTTTGCGCCATAAGCCTGAGCTGTCATACCTGATGTACCCATGCGGAGGAATGCCAGCACCCAGTACATCACATTGAATATCATTGCTCCAACGCTGATGGCGGCAAGATATGATGCATTGCCGATATGTCCCACTATAGCGATATCCACTAGTGAGAGCAATGGCACCGTGATGTTCGACACTATCGACGGCACAGCCAGTCTTATGATTTCTCTGTTCAAAGTGAAGAGTGAAAGGTTATATATTGTATTTATCTTTTCTTTTTGCAGAAGGATGTGGCGCAGGCATTCCTGGGGCAGTTACTGGATTCACAGTTCCTCCTGACGGCATTGAACCGTCTTTCATACCTCGATAATTCATCCAGCGTGACATTATTCTGTCCACATAGTCGGCTGTCTCACTGCCCCTCATATATCCGCTCTTAACCACCGGATCATTGTAATACTGTGGTTTCTGCAGTGCAAGGATATACTCTCTGACATTGTTCCATGAATAAGGCGACTTGCCGTTCTTCTTTGCTAAAGCCATAGCATCGCGAACATGGAAAGAACCTCCATTATAACTTGCGAGGACAAATTTTATTCTCTCCGTAGGATTGCCTATATCCGAGAATTTGCTCGACAATTGTGCTATGTACTTCGCTGCATGAGCCACATTCTGCTCGGGGTCGTAAATCTGTGAACGAGGCAAGCCCAACTCGTCGGCAGTTTTCGGCATTATCTGCATCAATCCTGCAGCGCCCGCCCATGAGCGAGCCTTTGGATCGAAGCACGATTCTTGATAGCACTGCGCAGCCAACAAATGCCAATCCCAACCTGCTATTGGTGCATAGCGTTGGAAAAGATGATCGTAATTGGAGATAATACCTTTAGATCGGTTAAGCATCGGTGAATAAACATGGCGCTTCACGGTGGCACTTGCAAGAAGCAGTGATTGTTGTTCAGTCACTTTCTTTATGACATTCGCAGTCATATAGTCTTCCAATTCTTCTATCAGTGATGTATTCGCCTGATTTACAAGCCAATGCCACTTGTTCGCAGAAGCAACGCTCAAACAGTTTTCCAATCCCTCGTAACTCTCTTTGAGAGGCATGGCAACGATGTCTGCTTCTCCCCTTTGCACTCGTTCCACCATCTCAGTGGTATCCTTGCAGATGTCCACTCTTAGGGCGACACCTTCGTGTTGGCAGAATTCCTCGAGAAGCATATAGTGGAGTCCCATTCCGCGCCCATGATATTCATAATATGTGTCAGGGCCCGACATGGTGACCATAATCAGTTCACCGTTGGAAATAATGTCATCCAAACCGAGTATGGAATCCGAAAAAGAAGTATCGTCAGTAGTGCCCCAAGGGTTTGGAGCACTCGCCTTCTGTTCGCACCCCAAAACGAGGAATAACGACAAGGCAATGGTTAATAAAGGGCATATCTTCTTCAAATCACGTACAAAATTAATAAATTCCTTTGGATTTATAAATAAAAAGTATTACTTTTGCGTTAGTTTTCAGAATAATTAGTCTTTCAATCACATAATAACATACTATTTGTGATAGAAATCACCAACAAACAAGAACAATATGTTACGAATTGCAGTTCAATCAAAAGGTCGTCTTTTTGAGGACACAATGAACCTTCTCGCCGAAGCAGACATCAAAATCGGAGGGTCAAAGCGCACACTCCTCGTCAAGTCCGACAACTTCCCTCTGGAGGTGTTGTACCTTCGCGATGACGATATCCCACAGTGTGTTGCTAGTGGTGTTGCCGACATCGGTGTTGTAGGCGAGAATGAATATATGGAGCGTGGTGAATGCGCTGACATCGTGAAGCGTCTCGGATTCTCCAAGTGCCGTCTGTCTTTGGCAATACCAAAGGTCATCGATTATCCTGGCATTGAGTGGTTCAACGGCAAGAAGATTGCCACATCATATCCAAACATCCTTCACCATTTCATGGACGAGCATCACATCGACTGCGACATCCATGTTATCAATGGCAGTGTAGAGATCAGCCCTGGTATCGGCTTGGCTGATGCAATCTTCGACATCGTAAGTTCCGGTTCTACCCTCGTGAGCAATAATCTCCGCGAGGTAGAGGTCGTTATGAAGAGTGAAGCACTCCTCATTGCCAACCAGCAACTGTCTGACGAAAAGAAGAACATCCTTGACGAGATGCTTTTCCGTTTTCAGGCTGTACGCAATGCGGAAGATAAGAAATATGTACGCATGAATGCTCCAAAAGAGCGACTTGATGACATCGTTGCCGTTCTTCCGGGATTGAAGAGCCCTACAATCATCCCACTTGCCGACGAGAATTGGTGTTCGGTTCATGCAGTTATCGACCAGAAGGTATTCTGGGAGATTATCGGCAAACTGAAAGAACTCGGTGCACAGGGTATCCTCGTCACCCCAATTGAAAAAATGATTTTATAAGCCCCCTCGGCCCCTCCCCACCCCTCCCGAGGGAGGGAGATAAAAAGTTTGCATATTAGTCATCGTCATCGTTAAATTATGAAAACCCTTATATATCCTTCACGCGAGTGCTGGAATTCTATCATTGAGCGTCCTCATCTCGATGTTTCCGAGTTGAATGCCATTGTCAATGGTGTTCTCAGCGATATCCGCACCAATGGTGACAAGGCTGTGAAAGCCTATGAGGAGAAATTCGACAAAGTTACTCTTGATTCGCTACAGGTGAGCGAGGAAGAGATGAACGAAGCCGAGGCTCTCGTGAGCAGTGAACTGAAGAACGCACTGCGTCAGGCTCACCAGAACATACTCCATTTCCACGAATCACAGCGTTTTGAAAGTACTAAGGTTGAGACCTGCGAGGGTGTTACCTGTTGGCAGAAGAGCGTTGCCATCGAGAAGGTGGGACTCTATATTCCTGGCGGTACCGCCCCACTTTTCTCTACAGTCCTGATGCTTGCCACACCGGCTAAGATTGCCGGTTGCCGTGAGATTGTGCTTTGCACACCTCCTAATCGTGAGGGAAAGATCCACCCGGCAATCCTCATGGCTGCTCGCATTGCGGGAGTAAGTAAGATTTTCAAAGCCGGTGGCGTTCAGGCTATCGGCGCAATGGCTTACGGAACAGAATCAGTACCAAAGGTAAGCAAGATCTTCGGTCCTGGCAACCAGTTCGTCATGGCAGCCAAACAGCAGGTGTCTCTCCACGACGCCGCCATCGACATGCCTGCGGGTCCATCTGAGGTGTGCGTCATCGCCGACCACACAAGTAATCCTGTGTTTGTTGCTGCCGACCTACTTTCACAGGCGGAACATGGCACAGATTCACAGGTGATACTTATCTCTACTTCAAAGGCATTGATCGAGAGAACTCAGGAAGAGATTGAACGTCAACTGGAGTTGCTTCCAAGGAAGGAGATAGCAAAGAAAACACTCGAGAATTCGCAGATGATTCTTGTACACGACACCCAGGAGGCTATCGATCTCAGCAATGAGTACGCACCAGAGCATCTCATCATCTGCACCAAGGATTATGACAGTCTTGAAGAGAAGGTAGTCAACGCAGGAAGCGTGTTCCTGGGTCCTTTGGCATGCGAGAGTGCTGGCGACTACGCCAGTGGTACCAACCACACTCTCCCTACTCACGGTTATGCCCTGGCCTATAGTGGCGTGAACCTTGATTCATACTGTCGAAAGATCACTTTCCAGCATATCACCGAGGAAGGCATCCGTTCCATCGGTAGAACTGTCGAACTGATGGCAGAGAACGAACAACTCGATGCCCACAAGAACGCCATGACCGTAAGAATACACCAGTGCCGTTCATAACCCTTCATCATTAATTTTATGAAAGAACTATCATCTCTTCTACGACCAAACATACTATCGCTGGCACCTTATAGCAGTGCCCGCAATGAGTATAGTGGAAAAGTAGCACGAGTGTTTCTCGATGCTAATGAGAATCCATACAACAAACCCTTCAACCGCTACCCTGACCCACTGCAGACAGAGTTGAAAGAAGCCATCGCCAAGGTGAAGGGCGTGCCGGCATGCAATATATTCCTCGGTAACGGCTCCGACGAGGCTATTGACTTGCCTTACCGTTGTTTCTGCCGTCCGGGCATCGACAATGTCGTTGCCATCGAACCAACATACGGCATGTATAAAGTCTGTGCAGATATCAACGACGTGGAATACCGCCCTGTTCTTCTCGACGAACATTTCCAGATTAGCGCAGAGGCACTTCTCGCGGCTTGCGACGATAATACTAAGATTATCTGGATCTGTAGTCCTAACAACCCTACGGGCAACAATATCGACCGTGAGGAAATACTCAAAGTCATCGAGCAGTTCCAGGGAATCGTCATCGTTGACGAGGCATACAGCGACTTCTCGCGTGAGACACCAATGCGACTTGCCATCAACAGACATCCGAACCTTATTGTCCTCAACACCCTCAGCAAGGCGTGGGGATGTGCAGCCATTCGATTGGGAATGGCTTTTGCTAGCGAGGAGATAATCGAGGTGTTCAACAAGGTGAAATACCCTTATAACATCAACATCCTCACACAGAATCAAGCGCTGGAGGCTATCAAGGATCCTTTCAGTGTCGATCGTTGGGTTAAGACACTCCTCGAAGAGCGCGAACGACTGATGGCAGCCTTTAAGATGTTGCCGATAACCAAAGTTGTGTACCCGAGCAATGCCAATTTCTTCCTTGTGAAGGTCACCGATGCACAGAGAATCTACGACTATCTTGTCGATGAAGGTATCATTGTAAGAAACCGCACACGAGTGACCCTCTGTCAGAACTGTCTCCGTATTACCATCGGCACCAAGACAGAGAACGCCGAGCTCCTTGGAGCTCTGCGCAGCTACGGACCACGCTAAGGCATTGAAAGGAAATAAGATACTTACGATAAGCAACAAAATAAAGGCTCGCAATGCGAGCCTTTATTTTGTTTATGATTCTAATACTTGTAATCCTTGATAATTAGAATGGGAGGTCGTCGTTCGACTCTTCTGTATTTGCAGCGGCTGCAGCAAATGGATCTGCTGCTGGAGCGACACCGGCAACTGGAGCAGTGCCTGCTGCTGGAGCTGGTGCAAATGGTGCTTGTGGTGGGAATGGATCTGCTGGTGCTGCACCGTTACCACCTACTGACGCAGGATCTACCTGACGAACATCGTAAGCGCGGATATCTGTAAACCAACGACCGTTCCACTCGCGTGCATCGATATCAAACTGTACGCTCACTTCCTGACCCACCTGAATATTGAAACGCTGAAGACGGTCAGCTCCCCATACATTGAAAACCAGTTTGCGTTGGTACTGATCGTGCTGCTGGAGAACAAACTCCTGACTCATCCATTTCTCACCTGGGTTTCGCTTGCTGTCACCAGTGCGAGGCTCAAGTGCAGCGATAATTTTTCCTTGTAATTCCATATATCTATATACCTATTTAATTTTTTATATTTGCTGTGATTTAACTGAATTCCCACGCTCTTAGTGCGATTTTTTCGAATTCAAATGCGAAATTAATAAAATAGTTCTAAAAATAGAAACTTTTCCGGCGATTTTTTTGTTTTGAACGATAAAATTTCGTATTTTTGCGATAGAATAAATAAATAAAACATATTAATATGAGATTTACCTTATCAAGCAGTGAACTCAACGCACAGTTGCAGACACTCTCAAAAGTTATCAACAGCAAGAACACACTTGCAATTCTGGATTGTTTCCTCTTCGAAGTTTCTCACGGCAAGATGACTATCACAGCCAGCGACAGCGAGACAGTGATGACTACATCTATCGCCATCGAGGATGCTGAGGTGGAGGGCAAGTTCGCTATTCCTAACCGTACTATCCTTGACGCTTTGCGTGAGTTGCCAGAGCAGCCTCTGACATTTGATATCGACCCAGTAAACCTTACCATCAAGGTGCTCTACCAGAATGGTATGTATAACTTCACCGCAATGAACGCTGACGAGTATCCACATATCCAGCCTATCGGTGAAGGTGCTTCGGTAATCACTATCGACGCTAATATCCTCAGCAGCAATATCAGCCGTTCTATCTTCGCTACTGCTCAGGACGAACTCCGCCCTGTAATGAACGGTATCTATTTCGACCTTACTCCTGACTCATTGGCAATCGTTGCAAGCGATGGTCACAAGTTGGTTCGCAACAAGAATTATACAGTTAAGTCGGAGACTCCTGCTGCTTTCATCATGCAGAAGAAGCCAGCAAACCTTTTGAAGAATGTTCTCGGCAAGGATGGTGGCGATGTAGTAATCAAGTTCGACTCGCGCAATGCTGAAATCACATTTGGCGAAGGCAAACTCTGCTGCCGTCTTATCGAAGGCCGCTACCCTAACTATAATAGCGTAATTCCACAGAACAACCCTAACGAGTTGACTATCGATCGTAAGGTGCTCATTTCTGCCCTTCGTCGTGTATTGCCATTCGCTAGTGGCACACAACTTATCCGCCTGAACCTTGATGGTGGAAAACTTGAACTGAAGTCTGAAGACCTCGACTTCGCAACAAGTGCTCAGGAGAAGGTGATGTGCGACTACAATGGTCGCCCAATGAGTATCGGCTTCAAGGGTGGTTCGCTCACAGAGATCCTGAACAATCTCGACTGCGAGCAGATTACTCTCCGCCTCTCGGACCCAAGTCGTGCAGGTGTTATCGTTCCTACGACACAGGCCGAGGACGAAGAGGTGCTGATGCTTATCATGCCAATGCTTTTGAACGATTAAGGATGCCTACCCCGACCCTCCCTAAAGGGAAGGAGTAAAAAGGACAAGAGTTTTAATGAAACTGAATTTAACAAAACCACTGGTGGTCTTCGACTTGGAGACCACCGGTCTTGATATAGTAAACGACCGTATAATCCAGATTTCATACATCAAGATCTGGCCTAACGGCGAGGAGAAACGCGATAATCTCTTCATCAATCCACAGAAACCAATCCCACCGATTGTTGAGGAACTGACACACATCACTAACGAGATGGTGGCTTCGGCTCCTACATTCAAAGAGAAGGCAGCAGAACTGAATAAGGTGTTTGAGGGCAGTGATATTGCGGGATACAACTCCAACCAGTATGACATTCCACTCCTTGCCGAGGAGTTTATCAGAGCCGGCATCAACTTCGACTTCTCAAAGTGCAGAATGATTGATGCTATGGTAATATTCCGTAAGATGGAACGACGCAACCTCGCTGCTGCATATAAGTTCTACACTGGCAGAAAGATGGAGGACGACTTCCAGGCTCATCGTGCTGACGAGGACACAGAGGCAACACTCCGCGTGCTGGAAGGACAACTTGATATGTATGCCCCAGGAATGCAGGAAGAAGAGGACAGAGTGCTCGAGAACAATATGGATTTCCTTCACGAGTTCTCTCGCCAGGGCAACAATGTCGATTTCGCCGGTCGTTTCAAATGGATGCCTCTCACCGATGCTGCCGGCAAACAGGTGTTGGATGAGAAAGGCAACCCTGTGATGAAGGAGACATTCAACTTCGGTAAGTACAAGAATATGTTTGTTGTCGATGTACTCAGACGTGATCCTGGCTATTACAGTTGGATGATGCAGGGAGAATTCCCTGCCGACACAAAGCAGGTTCTGACACGCATCCGCCTGAAAGAATTAGGAAAATAAGCAAGTACACATTATTTATATGATTAGATTCGCAAGAAATATTATTATCGTCTTTTCACTGCTCTGTTCGTTCAAAGGATGGAGCCAGGAACTTGATGCTAATATCCGAATCAATCACAATCAGATTCAGGGTACTGATGCCAGTGTGTTTGAGAATCTTGAAGAAACACTCACCCGCTTCGTCAACGAGAAACAATGGACAAACCTCCAATTCCAGAAGAATGAGCGAATAGCGTGCAACTTCAATATCACAGTAACAAAATACGATGCATCGACCAATGTGTTCACCTGCCGTGCAGTGGTTCAAGCCAACCGTCCTGTGTATAACTCGGCTTATACAACCACGCTCTACAACAACACAGACAACGAGTTCACATTCGAATTCGCACAGTTTGATCAGATAGAGTTCAATGAAGAGATGGTTGACAACCAGTTGACAGCACTCTTCGCCTATTACGCCTATCTCATCATCGGCCTTGATCTCGACTCGTTCGGTCCTATGGCAGGCGAGGATATATTGCAGCGTTGTCTCAACCTCTGCAACAATGCCCAGAACCTGAATTTCCCTGGATGGAAGGCGTTTGAGAACGACCGAAACCGATTTGCCATCATCAACGACTACCTTGACGGTGCTATGCAACCATTCCGACAGTTGCAGTACGACTATTACCGCAAGGGACTCGACGAGATGGCTTCCAATGCCGAACGCGGTCGTACCAATATCACCGAGGCATTGGAGAATGATTTGAAAAAAGCCCATGAAGACCGTCCTTTGAGTCTTGTACCACAGATATGGACAGATTACAAGAAGGATGAGTTGGCAAATATCTACAAAGGAAAAGGCACGGCCAAAGAGAAAGAATCCGTTTACGACATTCTCTTCAGCATCAATGCCAGCCAGAGTAACACGTGGGACAAGATAAAAGAATAATTGTATGCTAAGGCAATTACTGATAAAGAATTTCACACTCATCGACCAATTAGAGGTTGACTTCTACCCTGGTTTCTCCGTCATCACCGGTGAAACAGGAGCAGGTAAGAGCATCATTCTTGGTGCTCTTGGTTTGTTATTAGGCAACAGAGCCGACAGCAAGGTGATAAAAGATGGTGCGCAGCGATGTACGGTTGAAGCACATTTCGATATTGCCAACTACGATTTGAAGCAGATCTTCGACGAGAATGACATCGACTATTTCGACGACGACTGCATCATTCGCCGTGAGGTCAACGCCAATGGCAAGAGTCGTGCTTTCATCAACGACACCCCTGTGAGCCTTGCCGTTCTCAAAGAACTGGGCGAACAACTCATCGACATACATTCCCAGCATCAGAACCTCCTTCTTCAAAAGGATGATTTCCAGATGTCGGTGGTGGATATCATAGCAAAGAGCAAGCCTGTTGTCGAGAATTACAAGAAAGCATTCGAGGAATATCACTCCGCAAAGATAAAACTGCAGAAGACAAAAGAGAACATCGCCGCCAATGCTGCGAATGCCGACTATGTTCGTTTCGTTTATGAAGAACTGGCAGAACTGAAACTACAGGAAGGTGAAGACGAACAATTGGAGCAACTCCAGAACACCATGCAACACTCAGAGGATATCAAGAGCAGTTTGTACGAGATTGATACAAATATGAGTGCCGACGACACAGGTGTCATCACCCGCCTCTACCGTTGTCTTTCTGCTTTGCGCACCATAACAAATGTGTATCCACAGTCGGAAGACATCCACGAGCGTCTGGATTCTGCCTACATCGAGATAAAGGACATCTCAGCCGAGATTGCCGACATGCTTGAAGATGTAGATTACGATCCCGACGAACTGCAGCGTATCAACGAACACCTCGATAGAATCTACTCCCTCGAGCACAAGCATCATGTCAATACCGTCAATGAGCTCATTGAACTCGAAAAGCAGTTCAAGGAAACCCTCAACGGCATCGACAACAGCGAGGAAGCACTCGATGAACTTGAGAAGGCTGTCGCAAAGGCACTGAAAGATGCAGAGAAGGAAGCCAAGGAACTGACAAAGTTGCGTAAGGCTGGTGCAAAACTCATAGAGAAAGAGATGGCAGAGCGTCTGAAACCGCTTGGTTTGCCTATGTACGCTTCAATGTGGAGGTATCGCCGGTAGCACTCACACAGAACGGTGCCGACAAGGTGGAGTTCCTCTTCTCAGCCAACCCAGGTACCCCGCTCCGCCCAGTCAGTCAGATTGCCAGTGGTGGTGAGATAGCCCGTGTTATGTTGTCGCTGAAGGCAATGCTCAGCGGTGCCGTGAAACTCCCTACAATCATCTTCGATGAGATTGACACCGGTGTATCTGGTCGTGTAGCTGAGCAGATGGCTGTCATAATGAAAGAGATGGGACTCAACGAACGCCAGGTTATCAGCATCACTCATCTGCCACAGATTGCCGCTATGGGAAGCAATCACTACAAGGTATATAAAGAGCAGGATGCTACCGAGACACGCAGTCACATGAACCACCTCAATGACGAAGAGCGCATAACCGAGATTGCCCAGATGCTCAGTGGCAGCAATATCACTGAGGCAGCAATACATAATGCAAAAGAACTGTTAGGAAAACAATAACTCCGAAAATCAATAAAGATGAAAAGAACTATCATAACATCATTGTTGTCGCTGATTGCACTGTTCTCCTTTGCCCAGAGTGGCAATGTGCAGAAAGCAAGCAAATCAGTATTTACACTTACCACTTTCAAGGCCGATGGCTCAATACTCGCCACCACTCACGGTGTTTACTGCGGTGCACAGGGTGAGGCTATTGCGGCATTCACTCCATTTATTGGTGCAAGCAGTGCGGTTATCATCGACGCCTCTGGCAAGAAAGCCGAGGTAGAGGCCCTCTATGGTGCAAACAACATGTACGACATGTGTCGCTTCAAGGTTGCATCAAAAGCCACTACCCCACTGCCAGTAGCAAAGACTGCCGTATCGGGCAAAGCATACGCTGTAGGTTACAGCACTAAGAAAGCCGCAATAACTCCGCTGACAGTAAAATCAACAGAGGCTTTCAAGGACAAGTACACATACCATGTGTTCAACGAGGAGATAAATGAAGATATCGAAGGTTGCCCTATCGTCAACGATAACGGCGAACTGGTTGGATTGGTGCAGCGCTCTAAGACCACCTACGACATCCATTCTACCGATGCAAAGTATTACTCAGAACTGATAAGCACCGGTTTGGCTTCGCACGATCCTGCATTGCAGAAAACAAAGATTCGCGTTGCTCTGCCTGATGACAAAGAGCAGGCAAGACTTATGCTCATTATGATTGATAGCAGAACCGACTCTATCGATGTGGTGAACACGGTCGGCGACTATAACAAGTTGTTCCCTGAGGATATCGACGGTTACTCGGCAATGACACGCTACCAAGTGTCGCGTGGCAATATCGATGCAGCAACAGCCTCGATGGAAAATGCAATAAAGAATGTGAAGGACAAGGACGAGGCTTACTACGAGTACGCAAAACAGATGTACAATGTAGTGACAGCGATGCCTGACAGCATGAAGAGCAGTTGGAACCTTGCAAAGGCTACCGACCTGATAGAAAAAGCCATCGCCATCAAGCCTTCACCAATGTACAAGCACCTCCTTGCACAGATTAAATATTCACAGTTGGACTTCGAAGGCGCAAAAAACATCTTCGAAGATGTTTCCGAAAGTGAGATTGCCAACAGCGAGATATATTATGAGATTGCACAGTGCAAGAGTCAGTTGGGTGCTGATAACAAGGATGTCATCGAAGACCTGAACAAGGCTGTGGAGAAATGTCCAAAACCGTTGACTCCAGCGAGTGCGCCTTATTTCCTTGCCCGTGGTGTAACATTGGATGCTATTGGAGAGCATAGAGCAGCACTGAAAGATTATAATGTGTACGACACATTGATGTATTTCCGTGCTTCGCCAGACTTCTATTATACACGCTTTAAATGTGAGGTGCAACTCCGCCAGTTCCAGCAGGCTCTCAACGATATCGCTCATGCAGCATTCCTGAATCCAGGTGAACTGACATATCTTGCAGAAATGGCATCACTGCAGTTGAGAGTGGGACGCTACGAAGACGCCATCAAGACTTGTAACCTCTGTCTCACCGCAACAGAAGAATATGCTGACATATATATTATTAAAGGTGTAGCATTGGCAAGACTCGAACGCAAGGAGGAAGCAAAGGAAGCCTTTAAGAAAGCAGCAGAATTAGGCGACCCTCGAGGTGAGGAAAATTTGGAGAAATATAAATGATGAAAAAGAAAAAGATTATTGGCTGGGTACTTGGTGTGGTACTGGCGATTGTGGTAGTGCTTATTGGTGTCAGTGAGTATTTCATTTACTATGCTTTGCATCACGACCATAGTGATTATAACGTAGAGGAAGAGTTCAAAGCAGCCAAAGAAAACTGCCCATGGACAGCAGAATGGCTTGACTCTATCCGTTCGACAGAAGCCCTCAAAGACACTTTCATAGTGAACAGCGAGGGATTGAAGATGCATGGTTGGTATCTGGCTTCGCCTGACTCAACAGCCAACACCGCTGTCATTGTGCACGGATATACCAGCAACCCAATCTTCATGATGCAGATTGGCTATTTGTATAACAACGATCTACATTATAATATTCTTCTGCCAGACCTCGTTGCTCATGGTATGAGCGAAGGTTCATGGGTACAGATGGGATGGAAAGACCGTCTTGATGTCATACAGTGGATTGGTGTTGCTCACGAACTATTTCCTGAAACGCAGATGGTTGTTCACGGCATCTCTATGGGTGCGGCAACAACGATGTGTGTCAGCGGCGAAGATACGCCAGAATATGTAAAGGCATTCGTCGAAGACTGCGGTTATACAAGTGTATGGGATGAGTTCAGCGGTGAAATGAAAAATCAGTTCCACATTCCGGCATCACCTCTGCTTGATATAGTAAATGTCATCTGCAAGATTCAAAAAGGATGGAGTTTCAAGGAGGCAAGTCCTCTAAATCAAGTGGCAAAATGCAAAAAGCCGATACTCTTCATCCATGGTGACAACGACGACTATGTGCCTACCGCTATGGTGCACCCTCTCTACGAGGCAAAGCAAGGCAGCAAGGCAAAATGGCTTGCTCCCGGTTCTGCTCATGCCGAATCATACAAGGACCATCATGAGGAGTACACCAATGTGGTTAAAGATTTTTTGGAGAACAATCTTTAACAACGAAAACGAAAAATCAATAAATCCATAAATCCGTAAATCCTTAAATCAAAAGAGGCACCCGATTGGATGCCTCTTTTTGATTTTTATTCCCACTCGATTGTTGCTGGTGGTTTTGAAGAGATGTCATAGCAAACGCGGTTAACACCCTTTACCTTATTAATAATGTCGTTGCTGGCCTTAGCCATAAACTCATAAGGAAGATGTGCCCAGTCGGCAGTCATCGCATCGCTTGATGTAACAGCACGGAGAGCAACAGGATTCTCATAGGTGCGCTCGTCACCCATCACTCCTACACTGCGAACATCAGAAAGGAGGATTGCTCCTGCCTGCCATATCTGGTCATAGAGCGATACCTCTATCTCACCGTCCTTCATATCAGCAGGAATACCTGCCTGGAGTACACGGCGAGCCTCTTCCCCCGATACCTTTGTCTTGAATTCACGCAAACCACGGATGAAGATATCATCAGCATCCTGAAGAACGCGAACCTTCTCACGAGTGATGTCGCCAAGGATACGAACAGCAAGACCAGGACCTGTGAATGGATGGCGTGTGATGAGATGCTCTGGCATACCCATCGAACGGCCAACACGACGAACCTCATCCTTGAACAGCCACTTCAATGGCTCGCACAAAGAAAGATGCATCTCCTCAGGAAGACCACCTACATTATGGTGGCTCTTGATTACCTTACCAGTGATGTTCAATGACTCGATACGGTCAGGATAGATAGTACCCTGTGCAAGCCACTTAACCTCACTCTCACCGTCCTTACTCTCTGCAATGATACGCTTAGCCTCAGCATCAAATACCTCTACGAAGTCGCGACCGATAATCTTACGCTTCTTCTCTGGTTCACGAACACCGGCAAGATCGCCAAGGAACTTCTCTGATGCATCAACACCCACAACATTCAAACCAAGGCACTCATAGTCCTTCATCACATCTGTAAACTCGTTCTTGCGGAGCATACCATGGTCAACGAAGATACATGTGAGTTGCTTGCCGATAGCCTTGTTGAGGAGCACGGCAACAACAGAAGAGTCAACACCACCCGAGAGACCGAGGATAACACGATCGTTGCCAATCATCTCACGCATCTCCTTCACTGTTGTCTCTACGAAAGCATCTGCACTCCACTCCTGCTTACTACCACAGACACCTACGACGAAGTTCTTGAGGAGCAATGTTCCCTGCAATGAGTGGAACACCTCAGGATGGAACTGGGTACCAAAGACAGGGGTACCGTTAGGGCCACCTGCATTTGGAATGTAGTAGGCTGCGTTCTCAACAGTCTCTGTCGATGCCACTACATGAGCACCTTCAGGAACCTTGGTGATAGAATCGCCATGTGACATCCATACCTGCGAGTTGTCATCGAAACCGTTGAAGAGCGGACACTCCTTGTCAACGAACTGCAGGTTCTGGCGTCCATACTCGCGGGTACCGGCACTCTCCACCTTTCCGCCATAGATGTGGCTCATGTACTGAGCACCATAGCAGATACCGAGGATAGGAAGGCGACCACGGATGTTTGACAGATCCACATGGAAAGCATCGTCAGCATAGCAGCTGAGCGGTGATCCGGAAAGGATTACACCGATAACATCGGAGTCATCCTCTGGATACTTGTTGTACGGCAGGATCTCACAGAAGGTGTCGAGTTCACGAACACGACGACCAATGAGCTGTGTTGTCTGACTGCCGAAGTCAAGAATAATAATTTTCTGCATATAATAAAATTAAATAATAATGTCAGATAGTTTTAATGAAATCCTCTGCTTCCTTGATGGTATCGAGTTTCCCCACATCCATCAACCGAAGGTCGTCCTTGACGATTCCCTTAATATTCAAGTCCTTGCAACTCTGGATGTAGAAATCCATTATAGGGAAACGGTCAGGCCATTCCTGCATCATCTTCGCCAACGAAGGCGATACGCAATGGATGCCGGAGAAGGCGAGAAGCCTCACATTCGTCTTCTTTGTCTCTGACTCAAGGGCTTTAATCTCAGGGAATGGCGACTTTACTTCGCCAGTGGCAAGGTTTGTCCAACCTACAAGGCGCATATCTTCATTGAAAATAAGGTAACGCTGCGTCTTGCGACATGACACGAGCAATGTAACATCATTGCCACGAGCCTCATCATAGAATGCCTTAAGATCAACATTGCTCAGGATGTCCACATTGTGGATGAGCACAGGATTGTCATTGCCAAAGAGCGGAAGAGCCTTCTTCAGTGCCCCACCCGTCTCAAGCAATTCGGCTGTCTCATCGCTTATCTTCACATCTGTGTCAGACAGATAATCAACAACCTGCTGGGCGAAGTGATGCACGTTGACAACGATATTGTTGAATCCGTTCTGATGCAACTTGTCGAGCACATGTTGCAGAAGAGGTTTGCCCGCAACTGGTACGAGCGCCTTTGGCATCGTATCGGTCAGCGGTTTCAATCTCGTACCAAGACCTGCTGCGAAGATCATGGCGGAGCCACCCACAGCCGGGAGTATCTCCTTTATTTTCTGTTCACGGTGCTCGAGGATAACCTTCACACCGAACTTGTCATGAATATGATGAGCCACATGCTCGGCTGAATAGACAGAGCGATGCTGACCACCAGTACAACCGAAGCTAACCTGCAGGTCGCAGAAGCCTCTATCCAACCAACGCTGTACGTGGAAATCGACAATAGGATACACGTTGTCAAGGAACTGCAGTATCTCGCCGTCTTTCTCAAGGAAGTCTATCACTGGTTTATCGCGTCCTGTCAGAGACTTATACTCTGCATATCTGCCAGGATTATTCGTTGAACGGCAGTCGAACACATATCCTCCGCCATTGCCCGAGATATCATCAGGAATACCTTTCTTATATGAGAACGAGAACACACGCACTACGAGTCCCTCGTGGCGGAACGGCTTTGGCTGTGCATCAATCATTCGCAGACACACATCCTTCAGATAAGGATAATCATCTGCCGCACCATTTTCAATCAGTTCGCGGAGGTTGGCTATTGCTGGTGGGATGCTGTCTATGAAATGCTTCTTACGCTCGAAATATCCACGGAATCCATAAGCGCCGAGTACCTGCAAGGTGCGGAAAAACACGAACAGCTGTAGGCGGTTACGGAAAAGCTCCTCTGATGGTACTTCAATATATTTTGCCAACGAATGGTAATATTCACCGATGAGTTGTTCACGCAATTCGGCACTGTAACGAGCCGAGGCCTGCCAAAGGAACGATGCCACATCATAGTAGAAAGGACCGCGACGACCTCCCTGGAAGGCGATGAAACGAGGATTGCCCTCTGCATCGAGCATCACATTGCGAGCCTGGAAATCGCGATAGAGGAAGAAATCGCCCGTCTCGGATGTGATATCATCAGCGAAGGCACGGAACGACTCCTCGAGTTTCACCTCGTTGAATTCCACTCCTGTGGCTTTGAGGAAACAATACTTGAAATAGTTAAGATCGAAGAACACTCCCTCACGATCGAACGATGGCTGTGGGTAGCAGTGGCTGAAATCGAGTTCCTTTGCACCGGCAACCTGCATACGAGGCAACTCACGGATGGTCTTCACAAGGAGTTTCTTCTCATTCTCGTCATACTGTCCCCCACTCTTACGCCCTTGACTGATAGCATCGAAGAGCGATAGTGAACCTAAATCTTCCTGCAGATAGCACATCTCATCTGCCGAAACAGCGTACACCTCAGGTACAGGTAACTGTTGCTTGCGGAAATGCTTTGCAAGATACACAAAGGCGTGGTTTTCCTCCTGAGAAGTGCCGATGACGCCTATCACCGAACTGCCGTCATTGCCGGTCATTCGGTAATACTCACGGTTGCTGCCTGCTCCCGGTAGTTTTTCAATAGAAGCAGGTTCTGCACCTTTCAGATGGATATATAATTCTTTGAGTCTTTCCATTTCTTATTTATCGTAGAAACTCAGTGCTGCACCAAGTGCTGTTGAGAACTCGCTGTGTTCAGGAATATGGAATCGCACACCATAGATGCTCTCCATTATCGGGAAGAGTGTTTTGCACTGTGGGAGGAGCGACAGATTACCGATCATCACATAGTCCTTGATGCCAGAACCTAATGATGAGAGGATGGTTGCCGAACCGATTGTCTGGAGTACCATCCAGATGATGCCGAGGGCTATATCCTCAGGCTTTGCATCTGGTTTGGCATTACCGAAGAGCGATGCTGTGATGTCCATCGGCAGTCCAGGAACCGGATGTGCAGAGATATCACCAATCTGCAGGTCTATATTCTTCAGGTCGCCTTTGCTTGCAAGTTCGAGTACCTGACTGATGTCGCTTGTTTTGAGCATCACTCGTGAAAGACCGGCAAGGGTACCACCACCAAGAGCGAAACTACCGGTACGTTCTATCTTTCCACCATCGCACTGCACAAGACTGGTACCTGTTCCCATCGACACTACAATCATTCGTTCGAGGTTTACTAGGAACATTGCTCCGAGACCGTTTGACAGGAACTCATCAACAACGGCAGTAGGACGACCGTAGATATTTCCTTCGATATATCCGGCTCCGACACCAGTGAGCATCACCTGCTCCACATCTTCAAGGGCAATCTTATTGTCGTGAAGATATTTGCCGAACGCTCCGTACAGCGATGTCACCGGGTCATTGGCTTTAATGCGTATTGGTGAGACGATGCTTTTGTTTGCATCCAATCCAACTATCTTTGTGGTTGAAATACCAACATCAATTCCTATTATCATTTTCTTATGTATTTAAAAATCAAACAGCGAGCCTTCCACCGGAGTGGATTTCTTTGGCTTCGCGGCTGTTTCTTTATTATCTGTTTTTTCGGGAGATTCCGGCATCTCCGGATTTTCCTGACCTTCCGGGCTTTCTGGTGATTCTGGATTATCCCCTATCATTGCGAGGAAGTCTTCCTCGTTCATTATCTCAACACCGAGTTTCTGGGCTTTCTCCAGTTTCGCTGGTCCCATGTTATCACCGGCAAGCACAAACGAGGTGTTCTTAGATATCGAACCGACATTCTTTCCTCCGTTCTGCTCTATCATTCGTTTGTATTCATCGCGCGAATGGTGCACAAACACACCACTTATCACTACCGACTTGCCTTCAAGGATATTACTGTGGTTTGACAATTGCTGCTCCGACAGTTGGAATTGTAGGCCTTTCTCGCGCAATCTCTCAACGATAGCCATATTGCCTTCTTCCTTGAAATAGCCAACGATACTTGCGGCAATGACATCACCGATACCGTCAACCTGACACAACTCTTCGGCGGTGGCACTGATGAGGGCATCCATCGACTTGAAATAACGCGCCAGTGCTTTCGCCGAAGTCTCACCGACAAAGCGTATTCCGAGGGCGAAGACAACACGCTCGAATGGCACTTGCTTACTGTCGTCAATGGCAGCGATAATCTTCTGTGCAGAGATAAACTTGTTTCTCTCCTCTGCATCGCCCCACAACTGCTCTACTCGCAGATCATAGAGGTCGGCAATATTGCTTATCAGCCCCTTAGAGAAATACTCATCAATAATCTCTCCACCTAGCCCCATGATATTCATCGCCTTGCGCGACACGAAATGTTCTATCTTGCCTTTTATCTGTGGCGGACAACCGGCATCGTTCGGACAGTAGTGGTTTGCCTCACCAGGATATCTCACCAACGGAGTTCCGCACTCCGGACAAACCTCAGCGAAACGAACTGGCTGAGCGTCAGGCTCACGGCGCGACTCATCAACACCGACAATCTTCGGGATGATTTCACCGCCTTTCTCCACAAAAACATAGTCGCCCATATGCAGGTCGAAACTCTTGATGAAGTCCTCGTTGTTGAGCGTTGCTCGCTTCACGGTTGTACCGGCAAGATGTACTGGTTCCATATTTGCCACAGGAGTGACAGCACCGGTGCGACCAACCTGGAATGTAACCTCGGTCAATCGGGTGCTTACGCGCTCTGCCTTGAACTTATAAGCGATTGCCCAGCGTGGCGACTTGGCTGTCATACCGAGTGAACGCTGCTGGCGGAGGGAGTTCACTTTGAGCACAATACCGTCAGTAGCCACTGGCAGATTTCTGCGCTCTGTATCCCAATAAGCTATGAAATCCATTATCTCCTCGAGCGTCTTCACCTTCTTCAAACCTTTCGACACTTTGAATCCCCATCGGTCGCATTCCATAAGGTTCTCATAGTGCCCATCTTTTGGCAGGTCATTGCCGAGGAGGTAGTAGAGGTATGCATCAAGACCACGCCTGCTGACCACTCGTGGGTCGAGGCTCTTCAATGTGCCTGATGCGGCATTGCGAGGGTTGGCAAACTGCTGTTCGCCGTTTTCTTCGCGTTCCTTATTTATACGATTGAAATTATCCCAAGGAAGGAGCACTTCGCCGCGAATCTCGAAATCCTGAGGCCAGTCGCTTGGTTCTAGAACAAGCGGAATACATCTGATGGTCTTTATATTATTGGTGACATCATCGCCCTGAACACCGTCACCGCGGGTAACGGCAC
>JAZQOD010000286.1:0-9802 GCA_045627685.1 Prevotella sp.
GCGGAGCGTCTTCTCACGAAGGCACTCCGTTTTTTAATAAATCCAAATGAGTTGTAATATGTTATCTTATTCTTACTTTTTTACTATTGAAACACATGGTATTTATTCCTATGCGAGCAGCAATACCAACATCTGGGCAGAGAAGATTCGAAGTAACATCGCAAATGGATAAACCATCGAATAGGTTGTTGCCGGCACATTATTACCTGCCACCGTAGTAGAGAAAGCCAACGAATGAGGGGCTGTACACGAACCAGCAAGAATGCCGATAGTTTGGTTGTAGGTATATTTCATCACCCTATTGCTCACCACACCAATGACCAGCATTGGAACAACAGCCACAACAAATCCAAAGAGCATATACCACAGACCATCGCCATGGAGAATCGCATCAACGAAGTTTGCCCCAGCCTTAATGCCCACACTGGCAAAGAACAATGCAAGGCCAAGGTCACGCAGAAGATGATTTGCCAATGATGAAACGGCTGTATCGAGACATATTTTCCTACCGAAACGACCAAGGATGATTGCGGCAACGAGTGGACCACCCGCAAGACCGAGCTTTGCCGGAGCCGGACAGCCAGGGATCTGCACAGGAATACTTCCGAGTATTATTCCGAGAATCATCACTGCAAAGATAGTTATCATCACTCCATAGGAGTTGTCGTTCATCGGAAACCTGCCCGAAGCAACGGCTTTCTTCACTGCTTCCACTGCCACGTCTTCGGTCATCTTCGGTTTATAAGCAGCCTCTTTGCCTCCAACGCAGAGATATTTGAGAACGACCAAGGACATGATGGCACCTATCACTGCGAAAGGATAGGCGCAAGCATAACCAGTGGCAATATCCGGACCATTGTAGCCCACTTGCGACAAGGCTTCCTGGGCAGCACCTAATGAGGGTGTGTTAGTTATTGCTCCACAGAGCATACCGATGAGCATTGGCATCTCGCCCTTGTCAAAGAAAAGCATCTGGACGACAAGCACCGTAATGATGTTGAGCATGATAAGAAGCACTGTCATCATCACCATTCCCGCACCTCCCTGTCGGAAAGAAGAGAAAAACTTCGGACCTACCTGAATACCTATACATGTAACGAACAGTATCAGGCCAAAGTGCTGAATATAACTGATAATCTCCGGTGGGGCGGTGAATCCGAAATGACCGGCAATGATGCCAAGAAAGAGCACCATAGTAGCACCGAAGCCCACGCCTCGGATCTTTATTTTCCCAGCAATGCCACCCAGCACAATCACGGTTGCGTAGAGCAACAGTATATGTGCCAGGCTCGCTGTATCAAATATTATGTTGTTAAGCCACTGCATAACCGTTAACACTCTCGCTCTGAGTAGCATTTATCTCATTGCTAGCCTTCTCTGCAACATGGAAAAGGAAGTCCTGCATATCGCTGTCCGCGATTGTAACACTATCACCATCAATATTCAACTGGCCACCTTTGGCCGCTATCGAAGCCTTAGCGATGAAAGAAACTGCGCAGAGGACTACTGCAAATGTCAACACAAGAACGAGTAATAATGTAGATGTCATAATAGTTATATAATTAATAATGTGAATAATTCATTCCTAATTGCGAGGTGCTTGATGCAGATTACGAGTGCAAAATTACTACTACTTTCCTGCCTCCACAACCTTTTTTATATCAAATAATTTATACCCATCATTAATTATATTAATTACCAACATAGGTCCATGTGGCAAAATATGAGTACCTTTGCAACAAATTTATAATTTGTACAAAGGAATCTATGGAATTAAGACAACTCAAAGCATTTATAAAAGTAGCCGAAACACTGTCGTTTTCGCAGGCTGCGAAACAACTATATCTCACCCAGAGTGCACTCTCACAGACCGTGCGCAAACTCGAAGAAGAGCTTGAATCTCCACTGTTTATGCGCGATAATCACGGAGTAGCACTCACTGAAGCAGGACTGACACTTCTACCTCACGCCAAGAAAACCATTGAGGAGTCGGAGAAATGTCTGTGCAAGTTGAACGAACTGGCAGGATTGAAGCGAGGAACGCTTAACATCGGTATTACCCATTCTTATCGCATCATCAGTTCTGACACCATCAACAACTTCATAAAAACCTATCCCGGCATCAATTTCAACATCTATTACAAGAGCAGCGAGGAACTCATGAAAATGCTTGAAGAAAAGCAAGTGGACATTGTTCTTTCATACAAGACCTCCGATGAGTTCCCACTCGTTGAGTCACACAACCTCTTTGAAGTCCGTCTCTGTGCAGTAGTCTCACGCAAGCACCCCCTTGCAAAGAAAGAAAAGGTATCGCTCGCCGATCTCGAACACTACACCCTCGTTCTACCCGCCGAAGGAATGCAGGCACGCACACTCTTCGACAAAATTGCCGCCGACTATCATTTCCACAAACAGCCACGCATCGTCATCAACGAAGTGACCCCACTGCTCTCGCTCGTGGCATTCGGCAACGCCGTGACCATTCTCTCATCACAGTCGTGCCTCACAAAACAGGAAACCGTCGCCATACCTCTCGATGTTGAAGGAGCCGAAATGAACGGATGTTTCCACATACTCAAAGAGTCCTATCTCAAAGCCTCCGTCCGCGAGTTCATCCAGATGCTCTGCGAAACCCACCTCCTCAACCTCAAGATGCAAAGCATCCTTGGCAATGACACCAAATACCTGTTGTAACCATTCGCCGTTCTTATTCCGCCGTTTTCATGCCTTCATTTGGGCCTTTTGACGACAAATTCGCTAGCGAATTTCGTGTCATTCCACCGCTTTCACAATCGCAAAAAAATCCCCCTGACGCCGAGAAGCGCCAAAGGGACATATCATTGCCTTTTCTTTAAGGAAAACAGGGACTAACTTTTATTGGTTCACAACCTTCTTGCCGTTCTTGATAACGATGCCGCGGTAGTTCTCGTTGACCTCAACACCCTGGAGGTTATATGTCTTGCCATTATGAGCAGGAGCAAGATTCTCGCCAACGAACTTAATGGCTGTTGGATCATCATCATCTTCTTCAAAGAAGACATTCAGATGGGCACCGTTCTCTGGGTCATAGTTAGGAACGAGAGTACGAATGTTTGGACCACGGAAGTAAGCATGATAAGGACTGGCGTTTACTTTCTTTGCATTCGACAGCATACCGTCCAACATAAAGTAGGTGTATTCAGCCTCCTCACCTTCGAAGGTCATCGGAACAAAGTTACCATACATCTGCCATTCTGCTGGCTCTGGTTCAACTGGTTCGTATGCCCATCCTTCGCCTGTGCCAAGGAATTCTATCTTGCCAGTCTCTTTTGCGAAGAACATTGCCGGAACACCTGCTGGAACGGTTTCCACCTCATCGAGTGTGAGTGTCACATCGCTGCCTTCTGCAGAACCTTCAACGAAGATGGAGTATGTGATATTCTCGTCAGACTTCAGTTCGAATGGTACACATACAGTGCCAACAGTGTTGACAATCTCACGACTGAGGTACACGCCCTTTTCGCCTACTGGTGCAGGGAGTTTATCCGAAGCGAGGTCCTGCTGCCAGTTAGCACCGAGAAGATGGCCGATTTCGCCAGATGCCAACTGCTCCATGGTTACCGTCTTCTGGAAATCACTGTTCTGTCCTGATTTGAGGGTGTAGTTGTTGGCAAATGTATTCTTGTCAGGATCATTCGCAATATCGTGGTTTGTCAGAGTGAGACAGTTCTTTATTGTTTTACCCTCAGGCGAACCACCGGCAATAGCGCGGCAAGCGTCATGATAAGTATTGAAATCAGTGAAGCAGTCGCTAATCTCTGTGTGGCTGTACAATCTGCCGGCAACACCTGCCATATAATTTGTAGCGGCGTATAATGAGCCCAAATCAGCGCATCGGCTTATTGTTGCATTCTCTACACAGCCCACTATACCACCAACATATTTCTTAGAAGTAGAAGTGAAAGGTTTCAAATTGTTGTTTAACAAATTAATGGTGTATTCCTGACCATTATAGGTCTTGGTAGTCGTTGGCAGAATGCCCTCCATATATTCACTACGATATACAAGATAATTTTCGCTATTTGGTACGTAAAGCATACCGGTGTTCAGACAGTCAACAATCTCGAGTGTCTCATTATTCTCTGAAGGGAAGTAATTGCCAACAATTCCACCGATATAATCGCCCACTGCTTCGACAAGGGCTGAGTTCACGCAATTCTTGAAATAGCCGCCAATGGATCTTCCCGCAATTCCTCCAACGATACTTGAACCGTGAGCCTTGCAATAAATGACAGTCTTGTCGTCAACAAAGCAGTTGTCGAAAGTTGTATTGCCACTTGCCCTTCCTACGACACCACCCACATAGTAGGATGATGAGACAGGGTTTGACGAGAGTATTTTGATATCATTGAACGAACATCTGGCAACATCACCAGCAACTCCACCAGTTCTTCCGCCACCATACGTTGTCGTTTCTGTTTCATAGACAGTAATTCCATCGAAAACACAATCCTCAGCATAGCCGACTATTGCACCAGCACATGCGACATCAATAGTGATGTCGCTATTTGACACTTTGATATTTCTGAAAGTACAGTTTTCAGCGGAACCGCAGACAGCACCGCCGTAGCTCTGTCCACCCCATATTGAGATATTGTCGAAGGTAATGTCCTCAAAGAAACAATAGTGTGCCTGCTGCACAATAACTGCCTGATTGGCCCAATCTGCATTATGCTCACGGATATCACTGAAATTAATATTCTTGAATGTAGCATATTCGGCGTATGTTGCCAAGTAACTACGCTTGTAGTGACCACCTCCATCGTGCTGAATCTCTGGACGGGCTGCCCAGATAGTGTGGCCGTCACCATCGATATTGCCAGAGAAAGTGCTGACGAAAGCCTGATCCTCTACATCGCTGAGATAGATGTCTTCATCGAGCATCACATTTGCCTTAGGGAATCTCACGATGATCTTCTTCATATCTACAGCCGATGTCACATGGAAATAACCATCTAGATCGGTATAGTAATTATATATACCGTTGTAATGACCTGTAAGGCGAATCACCTCGTACTCAGGGCTGTACAATGTGCTAATAACGAACATTTGGTTCTTACGCTCTGCAAGCGTGTTGTAAGCACAATATACACTATATTCATCCCAAGGACTACCGTCGATTGCATCACCAACAGCCCAGTCTTCCCATCTCTCAACAATCTGTCTGTTGAGTTTGTCATCAGTAACGGTAATAGCACCATTCTTTATAACGCAGTTGTACGCAAGACAGTCGCCCTCCTTGAGTAGGGGAATCAGGTCTTTGGCTAGCCATTCACCTGTGTAAGGATTGTTCTCTGAACCGTCACCAGTTCCTGCCCATGCAGTTGACATACCAACGGCAATGAGCAATAATGATAAAAATACCTTTTTCATAAAATTATTATTTTTTGTTATTTCTAATTCATTCTCCTGGGCTTGGGGAGGGGATTTACTTCTCCAGCACTCTCAAAGTCTTGCCCGAAGGGAGGCGGACAATATTCATACCCTTGTCGAGGTGAGACTTTCTGACGCCATCAATACTGAAGAACTCAGACTTGCCTGACTCGCTGTCAACTGTCTCGATAGATTCAGGCTGTTCTCCATTAACAATGGAGATGAGTGCATTTGTACCTGCAGGAACACTGAAACGGCTCCATTGACCTGCCTCATCGTAAAAGGCTGGATAAACGCGATAAACGCCATCAGCAAGGCCGGTAAGAAGAAGAGGGAGCATAGGCAGACCTGATGAGCGAGGGAACAACACGGTTCTCTCAGATGAGTCGATGAAGACACTCTCACCTGTCTCTACATTGACAAACTCGCCACCGAAACCAACAACAACATCGTCGCATGAATAGTTTATGATAACAGTCTGCTGAGATTGGCCAACTAAGAACGCAGCGTCGTTGTTGCTTGCCTGGCTTATAGGATTGCCGTCCAAATCTACGGGAACGGCGATATAAGGTTTAGCCACGAAGTTTATGGCTGGAGAAGTTGTTCCGATTGATGGCTGCAACCCCTGGAAGAATTTCTGGTCGTAGATAAACGCATCATTCATTGGCGCACCGTCAGGCTCCTGATATACAGGGTGAAGGGCATCAGAACCCGTCAGGGCATAGTAGCCATTGGCTTTGCCCGACCATCCCCAGTTTACATGGAAGAATCCGTTGTCGTAGCCGTCGAGGATGAAGCAGTGACCTTCTTTTCCAGTAAATGCTCCAAAGACTGCAGGACGACCTTCTGCCAACTCGCCATATACGAGTTCTGTCCACTCACTGTCGGTATAGCAACTACGGTCACGCACCATCACTCCAAGGTCGTAGCCGAAATAGTGAGTCATTGCATAATGTAAATTCAGGCTTGAAGCTGGGGTGTCGTTGAGACCATAGTCAGCCTGAACTGCCACTCCGCAGTGATGCATCAACTTGGCTACAGCATCGCCAGCCTCTGGGGAGTATGGCATTTCCTGCAAATTGCTCGTACCGTCAGGACTGTACATGCCATAGGCTTCCTGCATCAAGTTCCAGTCGTAGGTGGTATTGAAATCGGCACTCTGCTCAATCTGGTTGGTCTTTGTAACATAACTAACCGAACCAGTACCCATCTCTGGATACTTATAATAATGCATCATCATCGCCATCGCTGTAGGAACACATCCTGCGTAGGTTCGCTGACCATCGATGACAGGACAGTCCTGAGCAAACGGATTGCTGGTAGTCTTGCCACCCTGTCCCCAATAAGAGGTGATGAGATGGTCAACAGTGCTGTAGATATTATCCTCAGTAGAACTGTAGAGCGGTGTGTTGCTGGCTATAGAGGCGTCAATCTGCATGTTGAGGATATTCATCCACTGGCGGAGGCCGTCAGGTATATCATTGATATCAAAGGTTCCATTGTCGGAATATCCCAACACTTCAGGCACTAGATCGTCAGCACCGAGGATATAGAAACCTGCATTATTTGCAGTGTTGAACACATAAAAACGGTTTACGTCTATTTGTTGCGATGTGTACGCGAGATTCATTTGCAAACCCTGCGACATAGCCATTCCCTGTGCTCTATGTGCTGAACGCATACGAGCAATACTCTCTTCTACTGTCAACTGGCGAGCCTGCATCGATGACAGACTCATAAAGAACAGCGTTACGATCAAAAGTCGTTGTTTCATTTTCGAAATCACTAATTAGGTAAAACAAAAATTTCGTTTGCAAAAGTACAAAATATCTTGAAACATCACCTTGCAAAACATCCTTAGTTTGAAAAACGCCCAAAAATCAAGTCGTTTTGCAAATTTTACGCTTTTTACTGCCAAAAACAAACATTTGCCCGTATGGTAAATTTACGATATGCCCCACCCCGCTAATGCTAAATTTTCTCGTAAAATTTTCAATTTTCCTTGCAAAACGTCCGATAATAGGAAGCAAAATACAAATAAAGACGTTTTGCAAGGTGTTTTTTTGTTATTTTATGCTAACTTTGCGAGTGTAAACACAAAGAAAACGTTTACAACAAAAAAACGATACACCAAACAAAAAAAATACGAGTAACAGATGGGCAAGCATACATCTTTCATATCAATATTGCTGCTGTGGTTGTTCTGCCAATGTGAGAGCAAGCACAGTGACAATGGTAGCGATTATCCGAGCGTCGAGACTTTCACTACCATCGATAGTTGTATGGGACTCATGGTCTCCGACCCACAGAAAGCCCTCATGATGCTGGATTCACTGAAGGATGCCCGATTGATGACGGCTCAACGCTGCGACTATTTTCACGCGATGGTGGTGTTCAGCGGCGAGAAAGACCTCGACAGTGCACTGGTAATATGTGACCGATTGCTTGACGGTGGGAAATTCGGAGATGACCGTTTTCTGGAGGAAGAGATTTGTGTGCTAGCATCTAACATAGCCTCAGCGAACAGACGACATGTTGAAACGCTGAAATATGCCAAACGTGGTATTGAGATCTGTCACGGCGATGAAAAGATGCGCAGTGACGAGGCAGAACTTATGGCACGAATTGGTGCGGCAGAACAGGCTTTGGGTAGAACAGAAGAAGCACGTGCTACATACGCACGCGCGTACAGTTTATTAAAAGAGAACACTACTTTCGGTGATTTTGTTTCCTTGATATCACTGCAGAAGAGACAGGCGGGATTATATAGCGAGTCGCGTGAGTACGACAAGACTATTGGTATTTGTCATGATATCATTAATGAGGTGGAGCGCTTCGCCAACAACCCTTCGTTCATACAACAGCGTCCGGAAACAATGCAAGCCCCCGGTCAGGCAACACGTGATTTTGCAGAGTTCTACCAATCACAGATGTATGCTCAGATAGCCCGTGCCTTCAGAAAGAAGATTGAAAGCGGATTGTCGCAGGACATCGCTGCCGAGAAGGATTCGGTAAGGTTTTATATAGACAAATGGAGCCAGACAGAGGGAGCACAGTCACCGGAAACCATAGCACTGCTGATACACGAGTTGTACTTCATTGGAAGAAAGGCTGAATTTGCTGAAGCCAGGGAAAAGGTGGAGAAACTGTACCACAGTGACAATCTGGTGGACGAATATGTAGAGTACCTTAAACTGGTGGCCAAGGATGCAGAGCAGAACCACGACTACCGAACAAGCAACGCCTACCTGCAAAGAGCCCTGACATTGAGTGACAGCATACACAGTCAAGAGATGATGCGGGAATTGTCGCAGCAGATGGCACAGACAATGGTGCAGGAACAGCAACTGGCACGCCAGGATGCCGAGCATCAGTTGTCACGCCACAGGATAATTATCATCCTTCAGTCGGTGATACTGCTGGTAATTCTCATTGCGGGTATCACGATATATATCCTTGTGCGACGCAGAAGGAAGGACAAGGAGATAATAGAAATGACGCAGCACGATCTGTCGGAGTCGAAAGAGGAGATAAAGACCCTGGTGCACCAACTTGAGGAGACTAAGGCCGACAAAGCTGTGAACAATACGAAAATACTATATGATCGCATAAAACAAGCAATGAGTGAACAGTCGCTCTACCTCAACCCAGACCTCGACATCAAGATTTTCTCCGAGGCTGTAGGTTCCAGCCGCTCGGTAGTTTCACTGACAATAAACAGCATCACTGGCAAGACATTCCGTCAATGGTTGTCAGAATACAGACTGTCATTATTCATGAAGATGATGCAGGAGAACCCCGAGGAGTCGATAGATTCGTTGGTGATGCGATGTGGATACAAAGACCAGTCAACTTTCCGCCGACAGTTCAAGACTACCTACGGCATCACCGCAGGTGAATTTAAGAGAAAAACAAACGAAGAAGCCGAGCGACAAAAGAAGAGTGAAAAATAGAATGAAGATGGAGCTACAAAGAATCAAAAGATGAAGACAATTACCCATAGGCTACGATTACTGTTTTTTATATTGCTGGTCGGCTGTTTCACGGGGTGCCGTTCATACGAGACAGCTCACAGTGGAAAGATTGCCGAGATAAAACAGAGAGGCGAGATACTTATCGGTACGACAGGCGACTACCGTCCTTTGTCGTTCCTTGAACCTGAAACTGGCATTTACTGGGGTTTTGATGCTGATCTGGCGGAGATAATCAGCAACAGGCTGGGAGTGAAAACCAGATATGTGGCTACCTCATGGCCTACACTGACTGATGATATGCTTGGCAAGCACTTCGATATGGCGATGTGCGGCATAACCATCACCGAAGCCCGCAAGGCAACGATGCTGATGTCGGAAGGCTATCTTGATAACGGCAAGACCATTCTGTGCCGTAA
>JAZQOD010000287.1:0-4097 GCA_045627685.1 Prevotella sp.
GGTGAGCGCTACTGGATAAACGACGAGGACGAGCAGTTGATTCGCGAGACCAACGGACAATTTGAGGTGCGTCAGCCACTGGAGATGCTTTTCCTTGCTGCTTTCCATCCAGCCGAGGAAACCGATGAGGAGAATGGTGAGTGGTTGACCTCTACGGAGATTATGGCAATACTGCAGACTCAGCCGGCTTTCAACAAGAAGACGGATAATAATCTCATCAAGTTAGGCAATGTGCTCCGCAAGTTGAACATCGCCAAGCGTCGCACCGTATCAGGCATGGCGTATCTTGTGAGGAAAAAGTAATCTAAATGTCCGGCATAGGGGAAAAATGTCCTATCTTTGTAGTGTGTGTTTTTCATGGTATTTTTTTAGGCACAGGCGTGTGCCGCTCAACTCGGAGTCAATTGACCCCGAGTTTTTTTTTATTGAACATAATAAGGTGCCACCATTACGATGACACCTTAATTATATTTGCATTATACGAGACATTTGAAAAATCCTCCCCATCATGGGGGAGGTGCCCCTTAACGGGGCGGAGAGGGGCTTCCTATTTGATCACCACCTTCCTGTGGTTGATGATGTTCACGCCCTTGGTTGGTGATGAGAGACGCTGACCGGCGAGGTTGTAAATGCTGTTGCTGTCGTTCGTGCTGACAGTGACACCATTGATGCCATCGGCTGTTGAGTTAACGAACGGAATCTCACAGAAGAGGTCGTTGGTGACATTCGAAGGAACACCGACATAGTTGTAAGCGATGCTTCCTACGATTGCGTCAACCATACCGTCGAGATCGAGACCTGCTGTCGCGAAACCTTCCTTGACCATCGGATTGATGATGCTTGGGAATGTGTTGATGGCCGAAATGGCATTGTCGATACCATTGTGCATGCCTGCGATAAGCTGCTCTGACTTCTTCATGTCCTCGTTGCCGTCAACGAAGGTGAGGATTACATCTACCAATGGAGGGATGATGTTGTTGTTGACAATGGCTGCACCTTCCTCGGCTGTCTCAGGGAGCTGGAAGAACATGTTCTTGTCGAACATATCAACCTCAGGATCGTAATCGAAGGTGAATGCGTTGAGGAGGAATGCGTGAATCTGATCCCAGTTCTCTTCGCTTACTGTGCTGACAAGGAGTGGGAGCTGAGTCTTTGTGCGATAGTATGCATATTCCTCGAAACTCATACCGTTGAGACCATCAAGCTGAAGGTTGTTGATGATACGTGTCTGGATGTCAACCTTGTTGGCAGTAACGTCAACAAGACGGAAAGGACAGTTGTAGGCAACAGCAGAACCGGTGGAAACCTGATAGAACTCCTTACCTTCGGTAGTGATGACTCTTGCAATGTCGGTGCCGTTAGCATCGCCCACGAACACTACATCGAGGCCCATGTTTGCGAACGCATCCTGAACGCCGTAAGCATCGATATCGCCCTCGCTTGTGCCCTCGCTATCGCTATCGCCATCGTTTTTGCCTCCACCGAGGATAGCACCGAGCAGGTCGATAGCCTCACGGTTGTTGGCGATATTACCGAGTGTGGCATAGCCATTGAATGGTGCAGCAACAAGATGGTGCATCATTGCAACAACCTGACGACCGGTAGCCTGTGCAGCCTTTACAGCCTCGGCAGCCCAGTCGAGAGTGGCCTGCGAGAGTTCACCGCTGGCATTCTGCTCAACGGTCTCATTGCCTTCCTCATCGACAGTGACGGTAGGGTTGTTGTACTGACAAGCATCGAGAGCGAGAACTGCCACCTTATTATTAATATAAGAGATGTAAGAGAGTGAGTTGGCATCGCGTGACACAGCATCGCTGTAGCCGAATGAAGCATAGAGCGAAGTGAACTCGTCAGGAGTGATAGTTGCTGTTGGGGTTGTTGTCTCACCGTCGTAGATTACAGCCGACACATTGTTGATGTCCTTATCACCAGGAACAACAAGTACCTTGATGCCAGCCTCGGTGACTGGTTTCATGAGAGAGAGGAAGAGATCGTGGCTCACCTTCTCGCCGTTCATAGTGAGATCGCCGGTGATGAGCACTGCGGCAGGCTTTGCAGCGATGATGGAATCGGTCATTGCCTTGATGATGGCAGGCGATTTCTCATAGAGAGCAGCATCGCCAGCACAAGCAGCCTGGAATGCACGACCATCGCTTACAAGTACTTCAGGAGCCATTACGCTTGGGCTGCCAATGACGAAGAGCGGTGTGCCCTCGGCAGCAAATTCTGGGTAGGCAACGGTGAATGTGCCGTCAGCACCAGTGCTCGTAGAATGGAGATGGTAAACACCTGGTTCGAGACCGGCAATATTGATAGAGTAGGTGCCGTTGTTGAAACGCTGTACACCCTCAACCTTATAATCGAGACCAGGGCAGCCTACGGTTGCGGCATTCTTGAATACCTCGATGTTACCAACAAGATTCTTGTATTCTACATCGACAGTAGTGCCGTTTACGGTTGCATTGATAACAGGAGCGTTGTTTGTTGGTGTGCCACCCTCAAGGACGGTCACTGTGCGACGCATGTTCTCAACGATAGTGTTGAAGTTGCGATCAGGGATGTTGGTGTTCTCTGTACCAACGCGATAGATGTCGCTTCCTGCCATGTCAGCATAACTGATAGCCTCGGCATCGAGAGTGTCGGCCTGCTCAGGCTGCAACTCCCATGAGCCGATCATGCAGTCGAGGACGTATGTTCCGGCTACACCGTCGTTGATGACCTTGTAGTCGAAGCAGATGGAGTCGGCACCCTGTGCAGCAGACCCCTGGATGTTACGACGGATACACTCGGTAGTCTGGAAAGCGAACCATGTGTAGCCCTCCTTTGGGTTTGTGGAGTTGAGAGAGTTAGAGAGGTGGTTGCAGTAACGCATAGCGCGTTCCATGTTCACAGGATCGCCCTCGTCGTTGACTGTTCCAGGAGCAGCGAACTGCTTGTACGACTTGTCATCGACAGTGACATTCCAGTTTTCTGGTACACGTACAGCAAAGAACGAAAGACCTGTCTGTGTGGCGTTGTTGCCATCGTTCACGACTTTGATTCTTCCATCGAAGGCTTCATTGCCAGCGACCTCTGTTGGAGCAACAACACGACCGATGGTGTAGCACGATGTGATGGCAACGGCGATGACCATAGCAATTGCCAGATTTGTTAGTTTAGTAAACCTTTTTTTCATGATTGTTGAGTTTAAAGTAAATAAATCTGGTGCAAATATAATGGAAATACACCGATAGAAATGTAAGTAACAATCTAAATAAAGCAAGAATCGAACCAAAGAGCGATTTTGGTCCGATTCTTATATCAATATTGTGTCAAGAGCCCCCAGAGCCCCTCTCCAACTCCCCCGAGGGGGAGGGGGCTACCTATAATTCTCAATATCTCTCAGGGTCTGGCGGGTGATGCGGTCAATTCTGCCGAAGCTTATTGAGAGGCAGCCGAACACGAAGACGACGATGATCGACGAGAGGATGATGTCGTTGATGCTGCTTAACATCACATGGTAGTTCTCGAGGAGGAACCAGCCTACCCATACGAAGAAGATGGTGTAGGTGATGAGCTTGTGACGGTTGTACATCTGGCGCATCTTGTTGATTGCCTCTGACACTTCAAGGATTGAACCGTTGTGGACTGTCTCCATTGTGTGCAGGCGCATGCCTTCGTAGGTGCGATAAGCGGTGGTCCAGCACATGAAGACGGTGAAGAGGCCGAGTGGGAGTGAGTAAGCGTCCTTGACGATGGTCATCCAGAGTACCAATGCTGGGAAGAGCACGATGCTGATCAGAAGCGAGAGGTAGTTCTTGGTCTTGCTTGGCTCGAGTCCCTCGATGCGGTCTTCTACTGTCTGGCGAATCATATCATCGGTGATGAGATTCTTGTTGGACATTGTACGGGTGAGGATTTCCATTTGCGACTTCAACATCTGGAGCTCGTCGCTGATTTCAATAATATTTGTCATAATGATGATTCTTTTTAATGGTTACGATAATGTTATTTATTTCATTTTTTTGAGTTGCTCTTTGATTCGCATGAGCTTTACGGATACATTCTTGGTTGAGATACCGATGATGTTGCCGATGTCTTCGTAAGGGGTGCCGTCG
>JAZQOD010000288.1:0-2748 GCA_045627685.1 Prevotella sp.
ATTGCCCAGATAGCCCAGAGCATTACATCTGGCTGCTCCATCTCATAGATCTTCACTGAGAGTGGTTTGCCGGCAATGAATTCACGGATACCGCGTGCAGCAGTGTCCATAACGAGTTCGAAGTAGTCAATCTCACCGATAGAGAGTGTAAGACCTGGGAGAGAAATAAATGTATCGCGTGCGCGACACTTGAACCAAGGATAACCTGCGAGGAGGTAGCGCTCATCGTCGCTTACGCGGTTGTGGAACTGATGTGCTGCATTAACGAGGCAGTGATAGAAATTATCGCGCAATGTACGCTCTGCAGCCTCCTTCTCGAAGAGTTTCTTGAGTGTAGGAGTCTTGATTGCCGTTGTTGAAGCAGCGAAGACAATGCTCTCGCCCTTCTTGATTGGCAGATCGAAGTAACCTGGTACATAGAGGTCCTCGTTGCTTGCATAGCCACGCTCCTGCTCCTTTGGATACTCAAGACCGCGATACCAGTCTGGCTGGAACACGAACTCGTTCTTCTTCGAGAACTGCATGTGGAGATCTGGGTATCCTGCATACATACAGGTCTTGATACCATTCTCTACTGGAGTGTACTCACGGCTTGCTGTAGGGTTCTCGTGTGTGAACTGGCGAACGCTACGGAAAGCGAGGAATGGACGGAAACGAAGGGTTGTTGCTGAGTGAGCATCCTCCAATGTGTAACGGATAAGGATGCGGTCCTCGTAATGCTGGAATACAACTTCCTTCTTCAACACTACGCCACCAACGCGGTAGATGGTTGTTGGCACTTGCTGACTATCAAACTCACGGATATACTTATGTCCGTTTGGATAGAAACTGTTGTTCTGATACTTATGCACACCGAGGTTGAACTCTGCTCCATGCTGGATCACTGTACAGTCGAGTGAAGAAAGCAAAACATGGTTCTCGTCATCCAATTCAGGAACGGGAACCACGAGCAGACCATGATACTTACGAGTGTTGCAATCAACAACCGTTGAACAAGAGTAAGCACCAGAGCGATTTGTACGAAGAATCTCTCTGCGCAATGACTCGTCAAGGTTGGTCATCAGGGCCTTTTCAAGTTTTAAATAGCTCATGCTATACGATTAGGTTTAATTATAGATTAATAGATAATTGTTATTTTCTTGATGTGTCACAACTTTATGACGTTCAAAGTTAGCATTTTTTTGCGAACCTACAAAGGAAAAATGGAATATTTTTTGCGAGAAAATATAAAAAGTGCCAAAGATGTAACATATCTATAGGTAAAGGAAACAAAATCGATATTGAAACCTCTACATTGACGACAGGATAAAGTTTACTTTATCATCCATCGACTGCATTGCATCAACCCAGTGAATGGTGAATCCGCGTCTTTCCATTCCGCGGAACCATGTCATCTGGCGCTTAGCAAACTGATGGATTGCTATCTCCAACTGACGGAACATTTCATCGAAAGTGAGATGTCCGATGCAGTATTCGGTCACGAATTTGTATTCCAGACCATAGTATATCAGGTCTTCGGCTGGTATTCCGCTGGCTAACAATCCTTGTATCTCTTCCACCATTCCGTTTTCCAGTCTCTGGTGCAGTCGGCGGGTAATCTTCCTACGTCGTTCATCACGATCAATGTCAACACCGATGATGAGCGAGTCTATTGCCGGCAGTTCGCGCTCTGGTGTTGGATTCTCCAGATTATATGTCTCGATTTCAATGGCACGGATTGCTCTCTGGGCTGTATCTACATCTGTATGATTGTGCATGTTCGAACCTGTGCGTTGTTTCAGTTCCACAAGCATGGCTGTCAGTTCGTCGAGTGTCTTGCCGGCAAGACGCTCTCTGAGTTCAGGGTTCTGTGGCACTGGCGACAGGTGATAGCCTTTCAGCACCGACTCTATATAGAGTCCGGTTCCGCCACAGAGTATTGGTTGCACTCCCCTGCTCTGTATGTCGGCATAGGCATTGTGGAAATCCTGCTGATACTGGAACAGGTTGTATTTTGTTCCGGCATCGCATATATCAATGAGATGATAAGGCACATCGCGATAGTCTTCCAGATCTTTTCCTGTGCCGAGGTCCATTCCGCGATACACCTGTCGTGAGTCGGCAGATATAATCTCTGCATTGCCTATACGCTCTGCAAGATGTGCCGCGAGGTCGGTCTTGCCCGAGGCTGTCGGTCCAAGAATTGTTATCAGTCGTTTGCTCATTATATATAATTTATGCCATTTTCTGTTGAATGATTGAATATCATCGGCAAAGATAATAATAAAAAACAAGAAAATGCAATATGACAGCAATAATTATTGCACACCTCTACTGTAACGCGTCACGTAACGCAAGATTCTTCACTCTTCACTTTTCGCTCTTCTCTTATATATAATAATGTACGCGCACAAAAAAACCGCCCTACCCCGTGGGATAGAGCGGCGTGTATGATTAGTTTCTAACTAACCAAGCAACATTGCGGAGATTTAGAGCTCAGCGAGGTGCTTGATTGTACGAACCATCTGAGAAGTGTAAGAGTTCTCGTTGTCATACCAAGAAACAACCTGTACCTGATATGTATCGTCGTCGATCTTAGCAACCATTGTCTGAGTTGCATCGAAGAGAGAACCGTACTTCATACCGATGATATCAGAAGAAACGATCTGATCCTCTGTGTAACCGAATGACTCTGTACCAGCAGCCTTCATAGCAGCGTTGATACCCTCTACAGTTACGTCCTTAGCCTTCACAACAGCAACGAGGATT
>JAZQOD010000289.1:0-5609 GCA_045627685.1 Prevotella sp.
ATGCCCCTATTGATGAACCTTTTCCGCGAGAATAACTATTGTCCTTTAACTTCCCTAGCGAGTGAAGCGAGCGGTAACTTCCCATAACTCCCTTTAACTCCTAGGTTTCGGAACTTCCGAAACAAAAATTATTTATATATGACTGATAACAAACACAACGCAGGCAGACGACAGTTTCTGAAGAGTCTCGGATTGGGAGGCGCTTCAATGTTCGGTCTTATGGCAATGGAACCCTTCCAGGCTGTGGCAAAGGCAAAGCAGACAGATGTTAAGGGTGGTGCCGAGGATAACAAAATGACATATCGCGTGAATCGCAGTACCAATGATACCGTATCGCTCTTGGGCTACGGCATGATGCGTCTGCCTTTCAAAGACAAGCAGATAGATCAGGAAGAGGTGAACCGTGAGGTGGATTATGCCATCGCTCATGGTGTCAACTATTTTGATACAGCACCGATTTATTGCGGCGGTCGCTCGGAGGAAGCCGTAGGAAAGGCTCTGAGCCGTCATCCACGCAGCAGTTACTATGTGGCAACTAAGATGTCAACCCAGAACCCATCGAAGTGGAGTCTGGAAAAGTCGAAGGAGATGTATTACAACTCTTTCAAGCAGTTGCAAGTAGATTATATAGACTATTACCTGTTGCACCATATCGGTAACACCGAAGCCGGATTAGACGGAATGTCAACCTTCCAAGCACGATTTGAGGAGAACGGATTGCTCGAGTTCCTCCTTGAAGAGCGTAAGGCAGGCAGAATCCGCAATCTCGGATTCTCTTATCACGGAGATGTAAAGGTATTTGACTATCTTTTGGATATGCACGATGAGGTGGAATGGGATTTCTGCCAGATTCAGATGAACTATATCGACTGGCGTCATGCCGACTACAAGCGAGGCAACACCGATGCAGAATACCTCTATAATAAACTCGAGAAGGCCGGCATCCAGGCTGTTGTTATGGAACCATTGCGTGGCGGATGGCTCGCAAAAGTGCCAGAAGACCAGAAGGCACTCATGAAAGAGAACCGTGAGAACGATACCCCTGCTCGTTGGGCATTCCGCTGGGTTGGTTCGCATCAGAACATCCTCACCGTGCTCTCGGGTATGACAACAATGGAAGTGCTTCAGGAAAATGTGGAGACATTCTCGCCACTCGACCCATGTTCGGAGAAAGAGTACGACTTCATGGCGAAGGTTGCTGACGCCATGAGCGGAGTACCAGTAGTGCCTTGCACAGCCTGTGAATACTGTATGCCATGCCCATTCGGTGTTGACATCCCAAAGAACTTCGCACTGTACAACAAGGCTGTCAGCGACGGAATCCTGCCATTGCCAGACAAGACATCGCCAGAATATGCAGAGCGTGTGGACAAGGTGGCACAACTCTTTAAGAATGATTTGAAGAAGAAGGCTTGGGCAACAAAGTGTACCGACTGTGAGAACTGTATTCCAAAGTGTCCACAGCAGATACGTATTCCAAACCAGATGAGCCGAATAACAGAAATTTTGCAAAAGAGATCATAATGAAAAAGATATTAATAATGTGCACGGCTCTGGTGTTCAGCCTGATGAGTTTTGTGCAGGACAGTCCTGTCACACAGGAAGACGGAATGACCGTTGTGAACACTACCACCATCTGCAAGGATGTGAAGGGATATGTTGACGGAACTCCAGTGAAGATTTTCATCAAGGACGGAAAGATTGTGAAGGTAAAGCCACTCCGCACCAAGGAGACACCGGGATACTATGCCAAGGTGAAGCAGGCAATGCTCTCGAAGTGGGAAGGCATGACCGTTGAGAAGGCTGCAAAAGCCAAGGTAGATGGTGTCAGTGGTGCTACAATGTCAAGTAAATGTCTGCTGAAAAATGTGCAGACCGGTTGCACCTATTACATCAAAAACAACAAGTAAGAACATCGCTGAAAGGCGAAAGTTGTGAAAATATTCCTTAAAAGAAGGCTTACACTACGGTGTGGGCCTTCTTTTTATGTTAAAATCCTTGGTTCTACGAAATTTATTTCGTATTTTTGCGAGATGTTAGGACACTGTTTCTTCGTGAGACAGATAAAGACAGGAAAAAATGAAAAGAATAATCATATCAGCAATTATAGCACTGCTTATGCCAATGTCGTTAATAGGACAGACAACATCATCGCTGTGGAAGAAGTATGAATCTGCAATGGACAAGGATCATCCGAAAGATGCCATGACCGTTCTTCACGCCATCGCCGACAAGTCGATGACAGAGAAAGAGTGGGGACACCTCATCAAGGCAGAGTTCAGTATGATGTCGTTGCAGTCGTCTCTCACCCCAGATTCCATCCAGCCGATGATCGACGAGATGGCAGAGAAGGCAAAAAGTGCAGAGAAGGTTGACCCGGTGCTCGCCGCCGTATATAACACCTGTCTCGGAAAGTACTATTCGGAGGTGGAGACATTCTACCTGTCACCAAAGGAGAAAGCGGAAAACGAGCAGAAGGCAAAGGAATATTTTGCAAAGGCACTGGAAAATCCAAAGATGCTTGCTGATACCAAAGCCCGTCACTACGAGCCATTGCTCGTGCAGGGTGACGGATCGCTGACCTTCGGCAACGACCTCCTGCATGTCATAGCCTTTGAAGCAAAGGAATACAATATGGCAAGCAAGTGGTATGAAGACCACGGCAACCGACCTGCAGCCTGTCTTGCTGCGTTCTATCAGACACAGAAAGACCGCTATGAAGATGTGCGCGAGACACGCAAGTCGAAATATATGGCAAACCTCGATTCGCTGATTCATGTTTATCGTGATCTGCCAGAAGCCGGCGAGATAGCCATTGAGCATTTCAACTTTATGGATCAGGCACTCGACGCATCATCGCAGGAAAAGGTGGAGTATATCGACTATGCCCTTCGCACATGGCCTACATGGCCTCGCATGATGGTGCTCCGCAATGCACGTTCACGCATTACACTGCCTTCATTCCATGTGTTGCTGCCAGAGACTACTGTCATTCCGGGAAAGGAGATACCGGTGGTGTTCCCATCGATCATCAACCTGTCGGATGTCCATGTGTCGGTGACAAAACTCCGCATGACCGGTGCTGATGAGTTCAACCCATCAAACGAGAGAGATATGAAGATGATACGCTCGATGATGGAAGACAAGCCAGTATTCGAGACCGGCAATGTATATTATGGCTTGCCAGAATACAAGAGCGTCAGCGACACCCTCTACATAAAGCCACTCCCATTGGGCGTTTACCTTGTGGAAGTGACAACGACAAAGAGTCAGGTGGCACCAGAGCGCTGTCTGTTGCATGTCACCAACCTCCGCCTCCTGGATATGGATATGCCGGGTGAGCAGGCACGACTCATCGTAGTGAATGCCACAACAGGAAAGCCTGTGTCAGGAGCAAAGATAAACCTGCAATTCCGTGAGTGGAAGTCTGGCAAACTGCACGAGTCGGAAGAGACCCTCACGACGGAAAGCAACGGTGAGGTGACCTTCCATTCCACCTTCCGTCCATATCGCTATCGAGTGACAACAGCCGACGACAAGGCTATGGAATGGCATGCCATCACCACCTCGTGGATCAAACCGTTTGATGATGCAGACAAGACCACTAACACCTGCAAGATTTACACCGACCGCGCTATCTACCGTCCAGGACAGGAAGTGAGTGTGGCTATTGTGGCTTACAAGAATGCTATCTACGGTTCAGAGAATACCCCATTGCCAGGCGAGGCACTCGACATCGTGGTGCGCAACAACGATGGTTTTGAAGTAAAAAAGGAACTCACGACCGATGAGTGGGGTGTGGCAAACATGACATTCCAGTTGCCTGACCTTATGGGTCGCAATCCGTATATCACCATCTTGGAAAAGAATACCAAGATATCGAAGCGTATCCGTGTAGAAGAGTACAAGCGTCCGACATTCGTTGTCACCATTGATAAATACAACGAGTCGTACAAGGCTGGTGACACCATCACCGTTACCGGTCGAGCACAGACCTACGCCGGAGTGCCAGTACAGGGTGCAAAGGTGAAATACACAGCCAACGCCTCAATGGCACACTGGTGGATGTTCTTCCATCGTGGTAGCGGTGTTGATACACAGATGCTTGCCAATAGTGAGGCAACAACCAATGCCGATGGTACTTTCACGATGCGTATCCCTGTTGAGAAACCAGCATTCCAGGGACCACGAAGCCGTTGCTTCTATTCCATCGATATCAAAGCCGATGTCACATCACTCGCGGGCGAAACCCGTTCGGGAAGCACATCACTCCCTTTGAGCGACACACCGACAGCCCTCGTCATCGACGGATTGCCAGTGAAGGTATGTCTTGAACAACTGCCAGAGGTGACACTCCGACTGCTCAACAATGCCGGACAGCCGGTAGAGTCGGTTGTGGCTTACAGCATCGATGATGCAGAGCGTATTGAGGTGAAAGCCAATGAGAAGGTTGATGTAGCTTTCAATAATCTGAAGAAAGGCGAGCACACACTCCACCTGTATTGCGAGAAGGATTCTGTGAAGCAGAAGTTTGTGCTGTTCTCGCTCGATGATAAAGCACCGGTCATTGACACCGACGACTGGTATGCCGATAATCTCGGAACCTATAACGAACCAGTTAGTTTCAAGGAAGGCGAACCGGTGAGGATGCAGATAGGAACCTCGCGCAACGACCAGACCATTTTCTATGCAATGGTAAGTGCGAAGGATGTTATTGAAGAAGGATCGTTCGTGTTGAGCAATGCCAACATGAACCGTGACATATATTATAAGGAAGAGTGGGGCGATGGTATGGCAGTGCGCTACTCGTGGGTGCGTGATGGAAAATTGTACACACATCTGGAACGACTCCACAAGCCGGAGAAGCAGACACAGTTGACACTCGAATGGTCAACATTCCGCGATAAGCTCGTGCCAGGACAGAAGGAGCAGTGGACTCTCAATGTGAAGAATCCTGATGGCACTCCAGCCAAGGCTCACATGATTGCAACAATTTATGACAAGTCGCTCGATGCACTTGAGTCGCACGACTATGCAATGTCAGTGGCACACTACACATTCACTCCTACGATTTCCACTTCGCAACGAAATATCAACACTGCGATAAGCCTCTACGGAGAACAGACATTCCGTCCGCTCATCGAACCACAGTTGGAATTCTATCACATGAATCTTCCTATTTACTCGCCATTCTACTCTGGTGCCCATGACGAAATTATGGTGACAGGCTTCGGCGGTAAGATGAAATCAGCAGCAAAGCCATTGATGATGAAGTCGATGGCAGCACGCAGTGCACCGGCTGACATGGTAGAGTTGAGTCTGGATGCGGCAGAAGCCCCTGTTGGAAATTATGCAGCAGTGCCAGAAGAAGCCGAGCCTGACCTTGGTGATATCCCTGTAAGAGATAATCTCAACGAGACAGCAGCATTCCTCCCAGAACTCGTAACTGATAAGGACGGTAATGTGGCAGTACGATTCACATTGCCAGAGGCGCTCACCACATGGCGATTCCTTGGCGTGGCTCACGACAAAGAGATGAAGAACGGAGTCCTGACCGGTGAGGCCATTGCACAGAAGCAGATTATGGTGCAGCCAAATATGCCACGCTT
>JAZQOD010000290.1:0-21405 GCA_045627685.1 Prevotella sp.
ATGATTTCCTGATAATCTCCTCCGGAGGGGGCCTTAATTGTAGAAATTCCAACTGATGCCGAAGCGGAGGACGGTGTTGTTGATAGGGTAGTGAGGGGTAAGGAACTGGTTCCTGTTGCCCATACCCTGGTTGGCATGAGAATAGACGATGAAGAATCGGGTGCCTTTGAGGTTGAAGTTTGCATAGGCGGTGAGGATTGGATAGTTGCCAATCTTTACCTTGTCAGGGTTCTCCTGCACAGCAAACTGACCGATTCCTGGTACATAGTATGGTGCCTCGTATTCTGTGAAATATCTCGCGTCAACACCTAACTCCGTATAGAGCACCTTCGCAATGCGGAACTTCAGATAGAGGTTGGTGTAGATGTTCAGCGCTGGTACAGGCAGCACTTCCTGATTGGTGGATTTCTGCCATGTGACTACCGACTCCCAGTTCACTATGCCGAAGCGGAACTTCTGGTCGAGCGATGCTGTAAGCACGCTTATAGCGTCCTCGCTTTGTCGCACTGCTACCTTATTATTAATATAAGGCTGGTTCTCCTTGCTTTCGTTTGACGTGCCGAAATAGGTGTAGTTGGTCAGTGCATCGGCGGCAAAGCGCAACGAGGTGCGTGTCTTCTGGTACGATAGCAGTCCTTCCAGATGGGTGTGGGTCTGCATGCTGAGGTCGTTGTCCCACCAGAAATGCTTGCCGTGGTAGTGGCGCATATAGTAGTTTGGACGCTCGTTGTGGAAGAATCCCTTTGCAGCAAGTGTCATCGTGTCGCCAAACAGTGCGAAGTTGAGGTCGATGTTTCCGTCAACCTTCACCTGTCCTAACTCATCGCCAAGGATGCATGTTTCTGCCAAGACATTGTAATGGAATGCCTTACCCTGATAGCGGCTCATCTGACCACCGATGGTGAGGTTGTGCAGATTGTCGCTCACCATCTGCCGTTCCTCATCGGGCAGCACATAATGGCGCAGGTCGCTTGCGGCAAACACTTTGATACCGGCTACCATCCATTTGTTGAAGCCCTCGAGCATTGACAGTGCGACGGTGTTTCTCAAGCGGAAATACTTCGTCTCGTCATAGATGGAATCGCTTGGGACGTCTGTGTTGAAGAAGGTGTCAGCGTAGTATGACTGTGGCGACTGGTATGCCTGATAGATACGATTATGAGTGTCGAGTTGGGCGGTGTGGATGAAACTTGTCACCGGCACATACTCCGTCTTCATCCATGTGGTGTCCTTCTGCTCTTTCTTCTCGGCATTCATGATGCTGTCAGCCTGAGCCATGTCGAGGGTAAGTCCCGGAGTGACCTGAGTACTGTCGTTGCGCACTTTGTCGTCGCCAGCAATCTTGGCGTTGTCAGGACGACCAGCGAAAGTCTGCTCTTTCTCGCGCTCTGCGTATTCGTCATCGTCTTCGTTGTCGTCATCGCCACGCTTGCGCTTCTTCTTGTCATCGTTGTATTTGTTGTCCTCCTTTGAAGCCATGGCAAATTTCTTCGCCTCGATCTCCTCCTCGGTCATTGGGACCTGACGGTGGAAACCGATATTGTAGCGATGGGTGAGGAATACATGGTAGTTGCTGTTGCGGTTCCAGTTGCGCGACAGCATGGTAGGGATCTCGTTCGACGAATAGTTGTCGCTGAAACTCTCTGGATGGGTGATGAACATATCATCGGTGATACCGCCATTCTCAGTCACCTTCTGCTTGTTTGTTGTGAAGAGCAGATGAGCCTGATACTGGTCGCCGATGTACGAACCGTATAGGTTGAAGTTGAAATGCGATGTGCTCTGGTCGCTGTAATATCCACGTCCGTAGAGATAGTTCACCTTGAAGCCGAATCCCAGACGCTTGTTCACATTCACTCCGTATTTTGCCGAAAAATGATCCTCGCCATTCGTACGGTTACCGCAAGTGTTGTATGAGAGGTTGGCGTAAGGGGAACGGGTGTTGGTGAACAGGAAATTATCCGGTTTCTCGTAGAAGTAACTGTATGGTTCGGTAAACAGGAAGTCGCCATCGTCGGTGCTTCTGTTTATGAAGATACGGCTGATACGAGGAGTGCCGAGGTTTCCGGTGAAGTTATAGTCGCCATAGAGTCCGGCAGTGTATGGCGAGTTCTGGTAGAGGTGTGTCACCGTGTCGAGTGGTTGCTTGATGATATCGCCGAAACGCTTGTTGACGGTCCACATCTTCACTCCCTTAGGAATCTCCTTATGGCCACCACCGACAGAGTCTTTCTGGTTTTTTCCACGGTTTGAGCCCATCGACATTCCGTTGCCCATGCCCCCTCCCATGCCTCTGCCCTGGTTGGCAGTCTGGTATCGCTGGCCATCCATTGGGACAGTCAGGAACATAAGGAGTGATATTACCAGAAGGACTTTTTTCATAGTTATTTAATGATACGAAGCACGCACTCTGCCAGTTTAATCACAACGGCACAGATGAGCAACATTCCGCCGATGTCGTGGCTCTTCCAATAGAACAAACCACAGCCTACGGCAGTAAGAATAATAAATATGGTGTTGAGGATGTTGCGGATAAGGAAGAAACGACCTTTCTCCGAGTAACTGATCCTCTCCATCTTGTGGCGCTCTCGGCGCTCCTGAAAATCTTTCTCGTTTTCCATTATTTTGTTTTTATTTAACTTTCGCAAGTTGACTTGCTCAGTTTAAGATTTCGCAGTTATCTGATGCCGCGCTTCAGTTCGTCGAAGATATTCTTCATGCGGTCAACGGTACCCTTGCGGAACTTGCTGTTCTGCTTTCTCAGTTTTGTACCATTGTTTGCGAGCATCCACTTGTCGGTGATGAGTTCCTCGGCAGGAGTGATGCCTGGGTTGCGCTCAGTGTCGTATTTATAGGTGATACGCTCGATGGTGACACTCACCTTGCCATTGAAGCACTTTGCCAGAACGACATAGTTCATCTCAGCACGATCGAGAACGAGGAGTTTGTCGCTGAACACAAGCCACTCGCTGCATGTAGCAACGATGCTCTTGTCGTCGCGGTTTATCAGTGCAATCTTGCTGTTGCCCGTCTGATGATCATCGCTCGTGAGACGCTCCAGTTCAGCATATACAAGGTCGTAGATTTCAGCAGCCGACTTGCCCGGAACCTCGATGTCGGTGGTGAACACCACCTTGCCATCAACCTCAGGCACAGCACCAGCAAGGTAAGGGCGGTCAGCCTCTCTGATGACGCTCACCTTATCGCTCTGCTTTGTATCTTTTACTTTCGTAGCCTTCACCTTTGTGATGACAGTCTTTTTCTTCTCAACCTTTTCCGCAGCCTTCTGGGTTTTCGCTGCAGGAACCTCCCAGTTGCTCTGTGCCATAGCCATTATAGGCAGGCACATCATGAGGAATAATGCTATTTTCTTCATAATAATGTTCGTGTCGTTTTTAATTTCACTGCAAAATTACAAAAATATCTTCGCTTTATGGCTTCATAATATGAAAATTTAACTTTTATCCTCCAACAATTCCTGCAAACGTACAATCTCGTCACGGTACTGAGCAGCCTGGATGAAATCGAGTTTCGTTGCCGCCTCCTTCATCAGAGCCGTATTGTTCGCAATAGCCTTCTCAATCTGAGGGCGAGTCATGCTCAGGATAATCGGATCGGCAGCAAAGGCAGCCTCGTGCTCCTGAGGGATATATGCAATCTTTGCCTTTGGTGCATCCTTTTCGGAAGAGCCAGCCGACAATGCTCCCTTGATATCCTTTATGATCTGGGTCGGTGTGATGCCATGCTCCTCGTTGTATCGCATCTGAATGCCCCTTCTGCGATAAGTCTCATCGATGGTTCGCTGCATACTCTCCGTAATCTTGTCGGCATACATGATAACCTTGCCGTTCACGTTTCTTGCCGCACGACCCACAGTCTGTGTCATGCTTCGTTCGCTGCGTAGGAATCCCTCTTTGTCGGCATCGAGGATAGCCACGAGCGACACCTCCGGCAAGTCGAGACCCTCACGCAGAAGGTTCACGCCCACAAGAACATCGAAGACACCAGCACGCAGGTCGTTCATGATCTTCACACGGTCGAGAGTAGCCACATCACTATGGATATAGTTTGCCCTGATATCGTGATTGAGAAGATATTCCGTCAACTCCTCCGCCATTCTCTTGGTGAGGGTTGTCACCAACACACGTTCATTCTTCTCCACACGCTGGAGAATCTCCTCGGCAAGATCATCAATCTGATTTTCCGAAGGACGCACATCAATCTCCGGGTCGAGAAGACCAGTAGGACGAATCACCTGTTCGACAACAACACCCTCGGACTCCTCCAATTCATAATTGGCAGGCGTTGCCGACACATAGATAACCTGGTTCACCATCTCGCGGAACTCCTCGAAACGCAGAGGACGGTTGTCGAAAGCCGCCGGCAGACGGAAACCATATTCCACGAGGTTCTGCTTGCGTGCACGGTCGCCACCATACATAGCACCAATCTGTGGCACACTGACATGACTCTCGTCAACCACAAGGATGAAGTCCTGTGGGAAAAAATCCAACAAACAGTAAGGTTTTTGTCCAGCTTCACGGCCGTCGAAGTATCTTGAATAGTTCTCGATACCCGAGCAATGCCCGAGTTCACGAATCATCTCCAAGTCGTATTCCACTCGTTCCTTGATACGCTGTGCTTTGAGTTCATCGCCAACCTCCTCAAAGAAACTTATCTGCTTCACCAGATCATCCTGGATTTTGCGAATGCCCATCTCCTGCTGTTCCTTAGTCGTCACGAAGAGATTCGCAGGGAATAGTTTGTAGTCGTCAAACTTCTGCAAACGATGGAAACTGATAGGGTCAACCTCCTCAATCGAGTCGATTTCATCATCCCACCAGGTGATACGCACCACAGATTCGCTGTAGGCAGGGTATATGTCAACAGTGTCGCCCTTCACACGGAAGTTACCTCTCTCCAAAGCAATGTCGTTGCGGATGTAGAGAGCATCGACAAGTTGACGTAAAAAATCATTACGGTCAATCCGCTGTCCGACGGTAGCAGAAACCACATTGCTCTGCAGTGACATCGGACCACCCATACCATAGATGCACGACACCGACGACACCACGATAACATCCCTTCTGCCCGAGAGCAATGCACTGACGGCTTTCAGTCGGAGACGGTCTATCTCCTCGTTAATGGCAAGATCCTTTTCGATATACACATCGCTAGAAGGCAGATAAGCCTCAGGCTGATAGTAGTCATAGTAAGAAACATAGTATTCCACGGCATTCTCAGGAAAGAACGCCTTCATCTCCTCGTACAACTGTGCTGCAAGAGTCTTGTTGTGCGAAAGAATGAGGGTAGGGCGGTTTACATTTGCAATGACATTTGCAACAGTAAAGGTCTTACCCGAACCAGTAACGCCGAGAAGCACTTGTGCTTCATCGCCACGGTTCAAGCCATCAGTCAACTGGCGTATAGCCTCAGGCTGATCACCGGTAGGTTTGTATTTGGAGGTTAATTTGAAATCCATTCTGCAAAAATACGAAAATTTCTCATAATATAGGACTATACCCCCGGATTTCTTTGATTTTATTCTGTAAAAGTGTTATAATACCCCACTTATTTATAAAAATAAGTTTAAAAGGTTTTGAAAATTGGAAAAAATGCAGTAATTTTGCATTTCAAAAACATACCCCGAAGTATGAATAAAGCAATATTAAGTATCATTTCAATCATTCTGTTGTGCTCAGGCTGTGCCAATGAGTTCAACTCTGTATATAAGTCGAGCGACCAGCAATATAGATATGAATACGCGAAAGAGTGCTTTGCCAATGGCAAGTACAACCGCGCCACCACCCTCCTCGAAGAACTCGTTTCGTATCAGAAAGGAACGGAGAATGCAGAGGAGTGCCTCTATATGTTGGGAATGGCTCAGTTTAATAATGAAGACTACGATGCAGCATCGATGACCTTCCGCAAGTATGCCAATACATACGCAAAGGGTAGATATGCAGAAGAGGCATATTATTTCATCGGGCAGAGTCTCTACGAGAATGCACCAGAGCCTCGACTTGATCAGACCGACACATATTCGGCTATTCAGGCATTCCAGAACTATCTGGACATCTACCCAGAGGCAAAGATGAAGGATATCACACATCATCGTCTCTATGACCTGCAGGATAAACTCGTACGCAAGGAGCTGCATACAGCCCAGTTGTATTACGACCTCGGTACATATTTCGGAAACTGTACCAACGGCGGTAATAACTACGAGGCATGCATCATCACTGCAGAGAACGCATTGAAGGACTTCCCATACACCGACCTGCGCGAGAATTTCTCTGCCCTCGTCATGAAGAGCAAGTATGAACTCGCCACGATGAGTGTTGAGGAGAAGCGACTCGAGCGTTATCAGGATGCAGAAGACGAGTGCTACGGATTCATCAACGAATATCCGGATTCAAAACTTGTGCATGATGCCGAGCGTTACATCAAGAAATGCAAGGTGGTGACAGAAAACGCAAAAGACGAAGAATAAATCATTAACAGAATAAACAGAAATAACAATTATATGGATTACAAGAAATCAAAAGCACCAACAAACACAGTGACCCGTAACATCATGGACCTCTGTGAAGAGACAGAAAACATCTACGAGAGTGTTGCAATCATTGGCAAACGCGCTAACCAGATTGCAGCAGAAATCAAGCAGGATCTGAGCAAGAAACTCTCAGAGTTTGCTTCTTACAACGATTCGCTCGAGGAAGTTTTCGAAAACCGTGAGCAGATTGAGATTTCTCGCTACTACGAGAAACTTCCAAAACCATCGCTTCTCGCAACAGAGGAGTTCGTTGAGGATAATGTTTATTACCGCGATCCATCAAAGGAGCAGCAGGAGGCTTACTAATGATCCAGAGAATTCAGACCGTTTACCTTGCATTCGCAGTCATCATGCTGGTGTTCTGCTGTTGCATGGGCCTTGCGGAGTTCGAGCCAGTAGGCATGGGCTTGTCATCAACAATGTACAGCCTTATGCTTATCAATGGTGAGGGTACTGTTGAGAGTTATCTGCCATCAGTGCTTTTCGGCATTGTCGTAGTGACAGAACTTGTATCGGTTTTGGCCATCATGGGCTATCATAACCGTCGTGGCCAGATGAAACTCTGTACTATCGCAATGATCTGCAATCTTCTTTGGGTTGCATGCTTCGCAGGACTTACAGTGATGTTGAAGGGCGACGCCACCGTTCACCCAAGCTTCGCGTCATGCCTCCCTGTCATTGCCTTTGTGCTGACGTTCCTGGCTCGTAGAGCTATCAAGAGTGACGAAGAACTCGTTCGCTCGGCTGACAGACTCCGATAGACGAAGAGCGAGGCAATTTCCGAACAGGAATTTACACCTTATTATATATATAGGTCGTGGTTTATGAACCGCGGCCTATTTTTTTGCGTTGTAATTTCGCTTAATTTGTGTCAACTCGATTATTTAAGTGCGAAATAATTAATTAAACATGCGATAATATGTTAACGATGTTAAATTTAACTGAATTAATTAACGATTTGTTCGGTTTGTTCCGTAAAACACATTAACTTTGCCGGCATGAAGAAGAAAACGATATGGGCAATTGCAGCGATAATGGGCATTTCCTTCCTTGGATTGCTTTATTTGCAGCTGATGTACATGAGTTCTATGGCTCAGATGAAACGCGAACAGTTCGACGAGTCAGTGAACCGTGCATTGTACCGTGCGTCTCGTAACCTTGAACTCAATGAGACACTGCGATATCTTGAAAAGGATGTGAACGATTCCGAGCGGAAAGCGTTCCAGCAAGATTCACTGAATGCACTGGCAGGACGCCCTGACGGTTCGCTCCAGAAATCGCACCAGTTCTCGGTGGTAGGCAATGATGGAACCATCTACTCTTCGTTCGAGTTGAAGACAAACACCACTGCGCCAGCCACGATGCCTAAGGGAATCATCCTCAACAATGACAAGAATGCAATCTCCGAGGCTACCCGCTCGATGCAGGAGATAATGCACAACAGATATGTATATCAGAAGGCACTCCTTGATGAGGTCGTTTACAGCATACTCTATACTGCATCAGAGAAACCGCTGAGAGAGCGCATCAACTTCAAACTCCTCGATCAGGACCTGAAAGCAGAGTTGATGAACAACGGAATAAACATTCCATATCATTTCATCGTCTGCACCCACGACGGTCGCGAGGTTTACCGATGCCCTGATTACGAAGAGGCAGGTTCTGAGGCGCTCTATGTACAGACACTGTTCCGCAACGACCCGCAGCCAAACAAAGGCATGGTGAAAGTTCACTTCCCTGATGCCAACCGCTATATCTACAGCAGTGTCAAGTTCATGATACCTTCGCTGATATTCACAGTGGTACTGCTCCTGACGTTCATCTTCACCATATATGTGGTGTTCCGTCAGAAGAAACTCTCGGAGATAAAGAACGACTTCATCAACAACATGACCCACGAGTTGAAGACGCCGATCAGCAGTATCTCGCTTGCTGCCCAGATGCTCAACGACAGTGGGGTGAAGAAGAGCGAAACGATGCTGGCACACCTCGGTGGAGTGATAAACACAGAGTCGCGCCGTCTCCGTTTCCTTGTTGACAAGGTGCTCCAGATGTCGATGTTCGATCGCCAGAAGGCTATCTACAACAAGAAAGAACTCGACATCAACGAGATGGTGGAGACCATCGCAAACACCTTCCATCTGCGTGTCAACAACACCGGAGGAAAGATTGATATCGATATCGAGGCTGTTGAGTCGCTCGCTTATGTCGATGAGATGCATTTCCAGAATGCCATCTTCAACCTGCTCGACAATGCAGTGAAGTACGGCAAACCAGACCAGCCGCTCAACCTCTTCATCAAGACATGGAACCCTGATGATGATCATATCTCGATAATGATTCAGGATAACGGTCTTGGCATCAAGAAAGAGAATGTGAAGAAGATTTTTGAGAAGTTCTATCGCGTTCATACCGGTAATGTCCATAATGTCAAAGGCTTCGGACTCGGTCTTGCGTATGTGAAGCAGATTGTCGATATCCATGAAGGTGAGATAAAGGTGGAGAGTGAATATGGCAAGGGCACAGCCTTCACAATAAAACTCCCAGTGCTCATTGAAAGTTAGTAATAAACATTTTTAGATAAACCAGAATATTAACATTTTAAAAACATAACGATTATGGAAGAGAATTTGAAGATCCTTCTTTGTGAAGACGATGAGAACCTCGGTATGCTCCTTCGTGAATATTTGCAGGCAAAAGGCTATGCAGCAACTCTTTGCCCTGATGGTGAGGTTGGTTTCAGAGAGTTTATGAAGAACAAGTACGACATCTGTGTTCTTGATGTGATGATGCCAAAGAAAGACGGTTTTACACTGGCACAGGAGATTCGTCAGGCAAACAATGATATTCCAATCGTGTTCCTCACAGCCAAGACTCTCAAAGAGGATATCCTTGAAGGTTTCAAGATTGGTGCCGATGATTATATCACCAAACCATTCTCTATGGAAGAACTTGTGTTCCGTATTGAGGCAATCCTCCGTCGTGTCAATGGCAAGAAGAGCAAGGAGAGCACTGTATATCAACTCGGCGCATTCGTGTTCGACACACAGAAGCAACTCCTCAGCATCGGTGAGAAGCAGACAAAGCTCACTACCAAGGAGAACGAACTGCTCGCACTTCTCTGCTCACACGCTAACGAGATCCTCCAGCGTGAGTTTGCTTTGAAGACCATCTGGATTGATGACAACTACTTCAATGCCCGTTCGATGGATGTGTATATCACAAAGCTCCGCAAGCACTTGAAGGACGATCCACAGATTGAGATCATCAACATCCACGGTAAGGGCTACAAGCTCATCACACCAGAAGGGGAGTAATCCCCACCAAGAGGGCGCAACGCCCTCACGCATTGCAATTCATAAATAAAAAGGTAACAATCAAACATTTGTAAATAGCGGCAGGCGACCTTGTGAAAGGCTGCCTGTTTTTTGTTGCATCTACATTATATTATGATGCCTGGCGGCAAGAAATCTTAGGCTCTAACGAGCAGAAATCTAGGTCCCTACGGGGAAATCTTTATTTAGGAAATTATTTCTATAAAAACAGATTTCGAGCGAAAGCAAAAAGATTTCCGGCTATAGCCGTTCAGATTTCTCGCGCAGCGACTTGATAACCTAAGCATTTAAACGCGAAACTGTATCTCTTGCATATAAAAAGAGCGCTACGGATGTCCGCAGCGCCCTTTGTTTGATATGTTATTGATGTGATTACTTGTCGCCGAGTTCTACAGCGAAGTAGTCCTTCTTGCCGGTTGGCCAGATACCCTTGATGTAGAGAGTCTGCTCCTTGTTAGCCGAAGCCTTCTCAACAGCAGCCTGCAAGTCGCTGATGCTCTTGATAGGAGTGTCCTCAACCTTCTGGATGATGAAGCCTCTTGAAATGCCGGCATCCTTCAACTTACCGTTGTCAACCTTTGTCACCTCCAAACCGTAGGTAATCTCGAGGTTGCTCTTCTGCTGCTCTGTGATAGGACGGAACTGACCACCGAGAACATCCATGTCGTGGTTCTTCACAACATTTGTGTTGCCCTGGGCATTCTTCAGTGTAACAGTCTTTGTAACGCTCTTCTTGTTGCGCATATAAGTGATTGTCAACTTGTCGCCCGGCTTCTTTGCATAGAGAATCTCCTGCAACTCCGACATCTTTGTGACCTTCTTGCCATCGAGACTTGTGATGACATCGCCCTCCTTCAGATCAGCGTCAGCACCAGAACCGTCTTCCTCAACCTTTGCTACATAGATACCGTCGTTCACACCAAGGTCAACCTCTTTGCCTTCAGCCTTCTCACGGTCGATATAGTCGTGAGCGTTTGTTCCCTGGATGCCGAGCATAGCACGCTGAACAGTACCATAGTTCTTCAGATCATCAACTACCTTATTCATAATAGTAGTAGGGATGGCGAATCCATAACCTATGTTGCTGCCTGTTGGTGATGTCAACATGGCATTGATACCGATGAGTTCGCCCTGAGTATTCACGAGAGCACCACCAGAGTTACCGGCGTTGATAGCAGCATCAGTCTGGATGAACGACTCCACACCATTGGCACCGAGTGAACGAGCCTTTGCCGAAACGATACCAGCAGTAACGGTTGATGTGAGGTTGAATGGGTTACCCACAGCCAACACCCATTCGCCGACCTTCAACTTGTCGGAATCTCCGATAGGAAGAGCAGGGAGGTTCTTGCCGTCAATTTTGATAAGTGCAAGGTCGGTAGTCTTGTCAGTACCGATGATACGAGCACTGAACTCACGGTTGTCGTTCAATGTAACGGTCAACTCATCAGCACCCTCAACAACGTGGTTGTTTGTTACGATATAGCCATCAGCGCTGATGATAACACCCGAGCCGCTTGCCTCCTTCTTTGGAGTCTGTACCTGACGCTTCTGTGAACCGCCACGACCACCACCGAAAAATCCGAATGGATCGAAGAAATCTCCGAAAGGATCGTCCTGCATCTCAATGGTCTGAACCTTTGAGTTCTGTACATACTTGATATGAACAACAGCAGGGAGAGCCTTCTCCGCTGCGTAGGTCAGGTCAACAGGCTGACCAACAGGAGCCAGCAGGTTGCCTGCGGCATTAACCTTTACCAAAGAACCTGCAGCAAAAACTACTGCGCCGACACAGAGCGCTGTTAAAATGTAATTCTTGAACTTTTTCATATTCTTTCTTGTTTATGTTTGTTATTCTCGTTGTTTGTAATCTCAAAAATCACTATGCAAGTTGCGTGCCTAACGCCACAGAACTCGCTTTTCACGATGCAAAGGTAGAAGCAAAATTTGTTAATGTGCCATTTTGGCTCTTATCTTTATTCCAATTTAACAATTCCGGCACTTTGCTTAACTGCTATTAAAAAGCCGGCGCCTTGTTTTTACATTCGTTTAAAGTCGGCGATGGCAGTCATATTACTGAAAATATGGCAGATTATGCAGGGATATCGTATTGTTGAAGCCACTAAAAGCACTTATTTTGTAGAAAATAGTAAAAATATTGCGATATTTATTTGCAGATTGAATTATTATTTATATATTTGCAAACGAAATCATTAAAATACGAACAATATTATGAACTTTACAATATCTACAGCATGGTGGTGGCGTAACTCAAGATTCTAAAAGTCGTGAGTCGCGTAGCCGTGTAGATAAAAAGAGATACAAGAGGCCTGCCGTTAATCACGACAGGTCTTTTTTATTAATAACAGGTCCATTACCTTATAAACCGACAACATTATGAAAGAAGAATTGAGCAGAATTTTGAATCACGAGGAACTCTCGCGTGACACAATGCATAACATCCTGGTGGGCATCACTCAGGAAAAGTATCCCGTAGAGCAGATAGCAGCATTGCTCACCGGTCTGCAGATGCGTGGCATCACCGTCGATGAACTGCTGGGATTCCGTGACGGCATCCTCTCAACAGGTGTTCCTGCCATCCTCGATGCTCCGCGTTATATCGACATCGTGGGAACCGGTGGCGAGCAGAAGAACACCTTCAACATCTCAACCTGTGCTTGTTTTGTTGTTGCAGGTGCTGGCTACAAGGTGGCAAAGCACGGCAATTATGCTGCCACATCAGTGAGTGGCGCGAGCAATGTAATCGAGATGCATGGTGTGAAGTTCACCAATGACATCGACCAACTCAACCGTTCAATCAACGAGTCGGGATTCGTCTATCTCCATGCTCCGCTGTTTGCACGCGCCATGAAGTTCGTGGCTCCTATCCGTAAGCAGATCTCGTTCCCTACGATATTCAATCTTCTCGGTCCTATCGTCAACCCTTCACAGCCAAAGGCACAGTTGCTTGGTGTTGCCACCCTCGACCAGATGCGCCTTTACAGCAATGTGTATCAGCGCTTGGGTGTTGACTATGGTATTGTCAATTCTATCGATGGCTATGATGAGATTTCGCTCACCGGCAACTTCAAGGTGACAACCAACGACTACGAGAAGATATTCAGTCCGAGCGACTTGCGTCTGCCTGTCACTCAGGAGGAAGACCTCCGTGGCCGTTCTACCTCAACAAAGGAAGATGCATGCGAGGTGTTTGATGCAGTTCTCGAGAATAGAGCAACCCTCAGCCAGAAGAATGTTGTCCTTGCCAATGCTGCTTTCGCCATCCAGGTGTTCGAGGCTGGCAAGTTGCCTATCGAAGAGTGTCTTGCCAAGGCTCGCGAGTCATTGGAGAGTGGTCGTGCTCTGGCTGTATTGAAGAAATATATTGAGGTAAACAACTAATCCTGCGCTGGTAGATATGGCTGATATTCTGGAAGAGATTGTTGCGTGGAAGCGTGTTGAGGTAGAGAACTTCAAGTCCACCCTTGCTCCTTCTATATTATATAATAAGGTGGAGCAGATGATTGCCACTGATTCTTTCGTGCCGAGCATGCGTCAGGCTCTGATGGATTCCCCTTCGCGCATCATCTCTGAGTTCAAGCGCCGTTCGCCATCAAAGGGATGGATAAAAGAGGAAGGACGTGCCGACATCATTCCTCTGTCTTATCAGCAGAACGGAGCCTCGGCAATAAGCATCCTCACCGACGAGAAATATTTCGGCGGTCGTGATGAGTTCATTGTGACAGCACGCCAGAGTGGTGTCACCATTCCGGTGCTTTATAAGAACTTCGTCATCGATGAGTATCAGCTGTTCCAGGCTCGCCTGTGTGGGGCTTCGGCAGTGTTGCTCATTGCTGCCGATCTGAAAAAAGATGAGTGTCGCCATCTGCTTCGTATGGCTCACGAACTGGGATTGGAGGTGCTACTCGAGATGCACGGCGAGCGTGACATGGAGTATGCGGAACTCGAACCAGATATGTATGGCATCAACAACCGCAACCTCGGCACTTTCGTCACCGATGTAAACAACTCATTCCTTATGGCGGAGCGTTTGCCAAAGGATGTCTGCAAAGTCAGCGAGAGTGGTATCAGTAATCCGAAGATTGTTGCCGAACTGAAAGAGGCTGGCTTCAATGGATTCCTCATCGGCGAGTGTTTCATGAAGACTGTCGATCCGGGTAATAGTTTAAAAGAATTTATTGCTCAACTATGATAATAAAAGTATGTGGCTTGCGTGAGCCCGATAACATTCGCGCTGTGTCAGAACTGGATATCGACCTGATTGGTTTTATCTTCTATCCAAAGAGTTCGCGCTATGTGGAGATGCTCTCTTCACGTGCGGGAATCATCCCTGACCGACTGGGCGAGGACACAAAGTCGTCTATTCTCTCGGGCAAGGTGAAGCGCGTTGGAGTATTCGTCGATGAGATGGTGCAGAGCGTTGTGACTCGCATATACAACTTCCAACTCGATTTTGTTCAGTTGCATGGCGACGAACCAATAACATATATCGACAATCTCCGTGCTACCGTTGTGCCTGACATCCGTCCTGAGTTGAAGGTCATCAAGGCAATCAGCGTTGCCTGCAAGGAAGACCTAGAAAAGGCAAAGCAATACGAAGGACATGTTGACATGCTTCTGTTCGATACGAAGTGCGACAGTGTAGGTGGCTCAGGTGAGAAGTTCAACTGGGATTTCATCAACGAATACGACGGATCACTGCCGTTTATCCTCAGTGGAGGCATCGGACCTGACGATGTGGAGCGTGTGAAGGCTTTCGCTCATCCAAAGTGTGTGGGCATTGATCTGAACTCGAAGTTCGAGACGGCTCCGGCTGTTAAGGATGTCAACCTTCTCAGCGATTTTGTAGCAAAGATAAGAAACTAAAAAACAACCAAAGATATGGCTAATAAAATCAACCAGCTTTTTGCCGCCAACACCGACAGAAAGTTACTTTCATTGTATTTCTGCGCAGGTTATCCTACCCTCGAAGGCACTGCCGATGTTATCAAGACTCTCGAGCGTCGTGGCATTGATATGATTGAGGTGGGTGTACCATTCTCTGACCCTATGGCCGATGGACCAGTCATTCAGGAAGCAGCCACCAACGCGCTCCGTAATGGCATGACTCTCCGCAAGTTGTTCGGTCAGTTGAAGGCTATTAAGGACGAGGTGCAGATTCCGTTGGTGCTCATGGGTTATCTCAATGTCATCATGCAGTATGGCATCGAGAAATTCTGCCAGTCGTGTGTGGAGTGTGGTGTGTCGGGAGCAATCATCCCCGACCTTCCGTTCAAGGATTATATGGAAGAGGTGAAACCTATCGCCGACAAGTACGACATCCGCATCATCATGCCCATCACTCCTGAGACCACCGAAGAGCGTATCCGTTTCAACGACAATCATACTGATGGTTTCATATATATGGTGTCATCGGCTTCAATCACCGGTGCTCAGAAGAGTTTCAACGAGGCAAAGCAGGAGTACTTCCAGCGCATCAACGCCATGAACTTGAAGAATCCGCGTATGATTGGTTTCGGTATCAGCAACAAGCAGACTCTCGAATCATCCCAGCAGAACGCCGCCGGCGCCATCATCGGTTCAAAGTTCGTCAGTCTTCTCAATGAAATGCTTGATCCAGACAAGGCTATTGATGCCTTGTTTGATGCATTAGAGAAATAAAACTTATGTCATTTTGTCATTCTGTCTAAAAAAAGGAAAAACTATGGGTAATTATAAAGTTGATAATAACGGCTACTACGGCAACTATGGTGGAGCCTACATCCCAGAAATACTATATAAAACGGTGAAGGACCTCGAGGCTGCCTATCTGCCTATCATCGAGAGCGACGAGTTCAAGCAGGAGTTCCACGCTCTGCTGAAGGATTATGTCGGTCGTCCGTCACCTCTTTATTACGCAAAGCGTATGAGCGAGCGCTATGGCTGTCAACTTTACCTGAAGCGCGAAGACCTCAACCACACCGGTGCTCATAAAATCAATAATGCCCTTGGCCAGATTCTTCTTGCAAAGAAGATGGGCAAGAGCCGTATCATCGCCGAGACTGGTGCTGGTCAGCATGGTGTTGCCACAGCCACCGCTTGTGCCCTGATGGATATGCCTTGCGTGGTGTATATGGGGGCTCTTGATGTTCAGCGTCAGCATGTCAATGTGGAACGAATGAAGATGCTCGGTGCTACTGTCGTGCCTGTCCAGAGTGGCAACAAGACTCTCAAAGATGCCACCAATGAAGCAATCCGCGACTGGTGCTGCCATCCTTCCGACACATTCTATATCATTGGTTCTACCGTTGGTCCTCATCCTTATCCTGAGATGGTGGCTCGTCTGCAGAGCGTCATCTCCGAAGAGATAAAATGGCAGTTGCAGGAAAAGATCGGTCGCGACTATCCTGACTATCTCATGGCGTGTGTGGGTGGTGGTTCGAATGCCGCCGGCACAATCTACCATTATATTGAAGACGAGCGCGTGAAGATTATCCTCGGTGAGGCTGGCGGTCTTGGTGTCAACACAGATAAGACGGCGGCTTCTATGCAGGTGGGTACTGTCGGCATCCTTCATGGTTCGCGTATCAAAGTGATGCAGACCGAGGATGGACAGATCATCGAACCGTATTCCATCTCGGCAGGTCTCGACTACCCTGGTGCTGGTCCGTTGCATTGCAACCTCTACGACACTGGTCGTGCTCAGGTTCTCCCAGCCAACGATGATGAGGCTCTGGCTGCAGCATTCGAACTGACTCGCATGGAGGGTATCATCCCTGCCCTTGAGTCAGCACATGCTCTGGCTCTGTTGCCAAAGGTGAAGGATCAGTTCAAACCTACCGATGTTGTTGTCCTCACCGTCTCAGGCCGTGGCGACAAAGACCTCGATACCTATCTCGCCAGTCAGCCTCGTTAGTATAGTGTTTCCTCCCTCGCCATTTTTGGCGAGGCCCTAATTAAAAAGAATTGTGAAAAAATTCCACTATCATACCGCCTCGAAAAAGATTCTTGGCGACCTCAATACTCCGGTAAGTACCTATCTCAAGGTGCGTGATGCCTATCCTCAGAGTGCTCTGATGGAGAGTTCCGACTATCACGGAGGTGAAAACAGCCGTTCGTTCATCGCCCTTCATCCTATCGCAAGCGTTGCCATTGAACATGGTCACAGTGTGTGCCTCTTTCCTGATGGAAACAAGGTGATGCACGAGGTCAACGATACTTATACTGTTGACTGTGCCATCAACGATTTCCTCGCAGAGTTCGATATCACAGGACCGGATTCGGGCTTCTGTGGTCTCTATGGCTATACTTCGTTCAATGCCGTTCGCTATTTTGAGAATATCGCAGTGAAGGACGAAGTGCAGGCAAAGAACGATGCTCCTGACATGCTCTATATCCTTTATAAGGATGTCATCGTGTTCGACCATTTCCGCAATGAGATGATTCTCATCGAACTGTTGCAGGATGGCGAGGAGGATGACCTCGACCAGTTGGAGAAGGATGTCAACGGACGGGCATATCGCACCTACGACTTCCGTCCAGTGGGCGAGTTCGTGAGTACCCTCACCGACGAGGAGCATAAGGCAAATATCCGTCGTGGTATTCAGCACTGTCTGCGTGGCGATGTGTTCCAGATTGTTCTCTCGCGCCGATTCATTCAGCGTTACGAGGGCGACGACTTCAAACTCTATCGTGCCCTCCGTTCTATCAACCCATCGCCTTATCTCTTCTATTTCGATTTCGGCGGTTTCCGTATCTTCGGCTCTTCACCTGAGACTCACTGCCGAATTGATGGCCGTCGTGCTTATATTGATCCTATCGCTGGCACAACAAAGCGCACCGGCGATGCTGAGCAGGACCGCAAGAATGCTCTCTATCTGCAGAACGATCCGAAGGAGAATGCCGAGCATGTCATGCTTGTTGACCTTGCCCGCAATGACCTCTCGCGCAACTGCCACGATGTGCATGTTGATTTCTATAAAGACATGCAGTATTATTCTCATGTCATCCATCTAGTATCACGAGTAAGCGGTGAACTGGATGAGGGAGCAGATTCGATAAAGGCTTTTATCGACACATTCCCTGCCGGCACACTCTCGGGTGCTCCAAAGGTTCGTGCCATGCAACTCATCTCCGAGTATGAGCCTCACAACCGCGGTGCTTATGGAGGTTGTATTGGTTTCATCGGTTTCGACGGCAGTCTCAATCAGGCTATCACCATCCGTACTTTCGTAAGCCGCAACAACGAACTGTGGTTCCAGGCAGGTGGCGGCATCGTCGCAAAGAGCAACGAAGAATACGAACTTCAGGAAGTAAACAATAAACTTGGTGCTCTCCGCCGCGCCATCACCGTAGCCGCTCAATTGTAATAATGCCCCCTTGTGTCCCCTTCCTCACCATCCTTGGCGAGGCCCGAATAAAGCCCTTGTGTCCCCTTTCCTCGCCATTCTTGGCGAGGCCTAAATCCTCCTTCGAAATGAAAGTAATAATTATAGACAACTACGACTCTTTTACCTTTAATCTTTCGCACTTGGTCAAAGAACTGGGTGCTGATGTTACCGTAGTTCGCAACGACAAGTTCCTCCTTTCCGACCTTGAGTCTTTCGACAAGATCATCCTTTCGCCTGGTCCTGGCATCCCATCCGAGGCAGGCTTGCTCCTCGATGTCATTCGTGAATATGCCGGAAAGAAACCAATCCTCGGCGTTTGCTTGGGGCATCAGGCTATCGGCGAGGTGTTTGGCGGAAAACTCACCAATCTCTCCGATGTCTTCTACGGCGTAGCCACCGAAGGTCGCCACTTCTCCAACGATCCTATTTTCAATGGAGTAGGGGAGCGCTTCACCATGGGACGTTATCACTCATGGGTCGTCGATACCGAGAACTTCCCAGAGTGCCTTGAGATAACTGCCCTCAGCGATGAAGGTCAGATTATGGCTCTCCGTCATAAAGAGTACGAAATCCATGGCATACAGTTCCATCCTGAATCCGTCCTCACCCCCGACGGCAGAACCATGCTTGCCAATTTCCTTGCATTATAAAACTACATAATATGAAACAATATCTATTACTACTCCTTTTCCTGTATGCCCTTTGTGCATCGGCTTCTGAGCGTGAATTGATATGGCCAAAGGGCAAGATGCCTGACAGTCAGAGTCATCAGATTGCGGCTATGACCGACGAGGTGGATACCCCGAAGTTCAATGCCGACAAGCATCGTGTGGCTTATATAGAATGGTTTGATGCGCCCGCTGTGAGCAACGGAGGGTGTATGATTCTCATTTCTGGCGGTTCCTACGAGTGTTGCTGCGATGTGAACCTTATCAAAATGTGGCGTGAGCGTTTCACCGCTCTTGGTTTCCAGTGTGTCAATTTCGTTTACCGCACACCTCGTCCAGTGGGACTTGACATCTACCAGACAGCTTGGGAGGATGGGCAGCGTGCTGTAAGAATGGTGCGCAGCGAGGCTGCAAAACGAGGTTTCGACCCGGAGAAGATTGGTACTATTTCAATGTCGGCTGGTTCGCATCTCGCTCTGCTGCTTGCCACAAACTCGCAGACTCCTGCTTATGAGGCTGTCGATAAACTCGATGAGGTGCCTTGCCATATCAACTGGGCTATCGTCAATGCTCCTGCTTATGTCACAACCGATGGCGAGACTGGCACACAAGCCTTGCGTCAGGGGTATGGACCTGATGTGAAACTGTCGTCGGTGTTTAAGTTCGACGCAAAGACCTGTCCTATGAGCCTCCATCATGGTGGCAACGACCCTTGGACACCTAACGGTTCCACACTCGTTTATCGCCAACTTCGCAGAATGGGCATTCCTGCCGAACTGCATCTCTATCCCAACGAGGGACATGGCGCTTTCGGCCTTGACCGTGGTATAGAGTTCATCAACCAAATGGAATTTGTTGCTCCTCTGCCTGAACCGGTGGAGTTAATGAGCCGTTATGACAACGACGATGCACGTGAGCGTTATCTCAAGGAGGATGTATGGCCTGAGGGACAGATACCTGATTTCCAGCAGCAGCAGTGTACTGCTCATATGGAATGGCATTTCCCTAAGACCCTCAAAACCAAAGCGATACAAATCATCTACTCCGGAGGCGCTTACCTGGGCAATGATCCCGATGGCTTTGAAGTGGCGCCGGCTCGCCGCTATCTCAACGAGAAAGGAATGACTGTTGTCACCTTACGTTATCGCACACCACGACCTGAGGGATTGGCAAAGCATACTACAGCGTGGCAAGACTTGCAGCGTACAATCCGCATCGTGCGCAGTCGTGCTGCAGAATACGGACTGTGTCCTGACAGCATTGGCATCATGGGCTGTTCAGCCGGTGGCCATCTTACCCTCATGGGTGTCACTTCAGCCCGTCACAACAGTTATCTGCCAAAGGATGATATCGATCGTCTGCCGTGCAATGTGCAGTGGGGTATAGGTATCTACCCTGCTTATGCCCTTACTGATGGATTGGATGGTCATAACACCACAGGTGGCAATGACGACAGTGCTATACTGGCACCAGAGTTCTCGTTCGACCTTGACACAGCTCCAATGCTTTTCATCCACGGCGATGCTGACCGCTGGTCAGCAATGAACTCTGTCAAGACATGGGAGAAGATGCGTGCTATGGGTGTTCAGAGTGAACTGCACACTCTCGCCACACGCGATCACGGTTTCCAGAACTACGCCCATCCCGGCACCGGCTCATACACCTGGCTTGAAAGAATCGGTGAATATCTAAAACTCAAGTAACAGTTATTAGTCCGCCCACCACCGCACAACTGTGCGCTCGCCGTTGCACACTTGTGCGCTCAGCGTTGCACAACTGTGCGCCCGCCGTCCGCACACTCTCATTTCGCCCAAATGACACCCTCATTTGGGCGCTTTTATAACAAATTCGCTAGCGAATAATCCCTCATTCCACCGTTTTAATATTCTGCATCATTTCATTTACTCCCCCTTCGGGGGGCAGGGGGGCTGTCATTTGGGCACTTTGACGACCAATTTGCGCGCAAATTGCTTCTCATTCCACTGTTATAACATGCTCATCCAACCAACATGATAATCCATATCCATCGATTAATGAGCAAACAAAAAATATTTAGATAAAAGTAGAAATCATCCTACACTCCTACACGGTAGGCTTGGAAGCCCTGTAAATACTGGTTGTCTCAGCGTGTAGGATTGCGTGTAGGATGCATTTTTTATCCTACACTCCTACACTCACTGTACTACCCTAAAACGTGTAGGAGTGTAGGATTGATTTTTCATCATACACGCCATCCTACACCTTGGCTTCCCCTTTATTTACTATGGTTTTAAGGGGGTAATGTAGGAGTGTAGGATTTTTTTTTATTTTTTAAAATGTCTTATACTGAAATAAGTAGACACATTATGAACTATAATAATGTGCTATTTATGAAAAGGAATCCATCAAAATTTACAATTGAACAACGTGCAAAGATTGTTCACGAGTACGAAACTACAAATCTTTCCCTCCCGGAA
>JAZQOD010000291.1:0-8453 GCA_045627685.1 Prevotella sp.
CATTCAACCAGCATGGCGTTTACCGACATAGCATGGAAGGCGCAATGCAGTTGCTGTCAGTGAGATATGTACGTGATGCGAAATAAATTTTATACATATTATTAACTATTTAATTATTACATTATGAAGAATTTTACTAAATTCATGTTCATGCTTGTTGCAATGGCATTCGTTAGCAACACAGCAATGGCAAACGACGATGTCTATGCATGGTTCTACACTGAGTTCCACACCTACCCAACAGGTGCAGGCAAAATCTATGTTGACGACAGCAACTCATTGAAGAATGAGGACATCACTGACTGGACAGAAGAGTGCGAGAAGAAGAGTTTCCAGTTCTGCCAGATCAACAGCCACGACTATTATGTTTACACACAGGGCAACGACGGCCGCACTTGTGTAGGTTTGGCTGAGGGTGTACGCGCTGACGAATACTCTGACTGGGAACTCCCTTACGACGAGGCTGGTAATGTTGTTTTCCACAACCAGGCAAACCAGACCTACCCTTGGCGCTACTACTACGCTTCACAGGAGAAGGATAAGGACGAGACAACAGCACAGGGCATGGAGCCACTCTTCCCAACCCATTGCTGCTTCGCTGTATTCTCATGCGTAGGTGCTCGTTTTGCACAGGGTCACAAGTCGTTCGCAAAGGATGTTACATGTTTCCCAGCAGTAAACGACCTTGGCGACAACATCACCCTCACAGCAACACCTGCTGACGAGAGATGTCACTTCGCTTTCTGGAAGAACGAGGCAACAGGTCAGACATATACTGACAACCCACTCAACACTGTTGTTACTGAACCAACATCGTATGTAGCATACTTCGAGTGCGATTCAGCAATCGTATTGAGCAACCCAGGCGAGACAAAGACCTATGTTTGGTATCACCCAGATTACAGCAATATCTATGAGGCAGAAGGCAGCTCGTACGAGGCATGGGCACTCACAGAGCCAAACTTCAACGACAGCATTGATGTAAACGATCCTTCAAAGCGTCTTACCTATGTTGAGGCAGTAGCTATCGATCGTTGCTATCCAGCGGCTCCAACAATCATCACTGTAAAGAACGAGGCAATCATTGTCCCTTCACCACTCCTCAACGGCTTCTCACAGCTCCACGATCCATTCCTCTTCTGGTCAGGTGAGCAGGGCTTGTCGGGTGATCAGATGAATGAAACAGGCATGTACTACCTTGTTGACACAGATAACATGCGTCTCTACCTCACAACCGAGAAATCAATCGCTCCAAACACAGCATACGCAGCAATCTATGCTGACCAGCTCGCAGCAGAAGGTCTCGAGGCACCACAGTACATCTACTTCTCTGAGGAAGCAGCAAAGGCAGGCGAGGGTACTGGCATCACAGTTGTAGAGAACCGCGAGAACGACGGTCAGATCTACAACCTCGGTGGTATGCGTATGACAAATGCTGGCAAGGGTATCTATATCCTCAACGGCAAGAAGTACATCAACAAGTAATCAGAATATGCGCAGCGTATCAACAATAGTTCTTTTGCTGGCTATGGCCTTCTCGGCTATGGCTCAGCAGAAGAATTTCACTATCAACGGAACCTCGGAAGGTGTTGTCGATGGCGATACCGTATATCTCTGCCAGATAACCGGATTCTACCAGTTGATTCATCTGGATTCTGCAATCGTCAAAGACGGCAGTTATCAGTTCAAGGGCAATGCCGACGATCTGCGCTTCCTCTATGTGGTGCCTTATCACGAAGGCTCTTTCAAGGAGACAGGCTTGGGAACAGTCCTCATCGAACCAGGTGAAATCACTCTGAAAACCTACCTCTCATCCAAGAAGAAAGACTCCGAGGTAAAGGGCGGCGTGAACACCGAGTTATGGCAGAAAGAGCGTGCCCTGCGCACCAACAGCAGCGATAATGAAGCCTTTGGTAAGCATTGGAAGGTCACAATGGACTCTACAGCCACTATCGACCAGAAACTCGCTGCACAGGCAGCCATGGACTCGCTCCGTGTGATACAGAACAATAAGATGATCGACTTCATCATCGAGAATATGCCTGTACCATACTGCGACCTCATGCTCGGTTCTCATTTCGGTGGATTCAACATTGAACAGAAAGAGCGCATCCTCGATGCTTTCGCAAAGAACATGCCGGAAGCACCACAGTACAAGAAGATCCTCGCCGAGAATGCAGCCAAGGCAGCCACAGCCGACGGACAGCCATTCATAGATTTTGAGATGGCAGATGTCGATGGCAAGATGGTCAAGATGAGCGACATTGTCAAGAAGAACAAATACACCCTCATCGACTTCTGGGCATCGTGGTGCGGTCCATGCCGTGCAGAAATGCCGAATGTTGTCGAGGCATACAACCGTTTCCACGACAAGGGCTTTGAAGTTGTAGGCGTATCGCTTGATTCAAAGCGCGACGACTGGGTGAAGGCAATCGACAAACTTGGTCTCCCTTGGATACAGGTAAGTGATGTGAAAGGCTGGCAGTGTGAGGCAGCAGCCCCATACAATGTGAAGGCAATCCCAGCCAATTTCCTTATCGACCAGAACGGCATCATCATCACCAGCAATCTCCGTGGTCTCACCCTCGTGAACACCATCGCCAGCTTGTTGGAATAAAGGCTACTGTTCGCCCCACAAAAACAATAAGCCCCCTCCGTTGATTCGGAGAGGGCTTTTTTTTGCACTTGTTGCATGAACTTCTTCGGGCTACTTCTTTGGAACCTTTGGCATCAGGAGGTAACTGGTGTGACTGTGACCGCGATGCGACTTGATGCCCATTCGCAGGAGTGCTGTGCCCAACTGGATCTTACCTGCACGATTGGCAGAAATCTCGATGGCTGGGAATCGCTCCTTCAAAGTTGCAATAACCTCGTCGAGCGACATACCTTCTGCCTGCTCGTCCTCGGCTGGCTTACGGTAGCATGCCTGAACCATCTTGATGAGTTCGCCATTGCTCATGTAAGCCATGTTGGCCTCCTGAAGGCGAGCCACTTCCTCGTCGGTAAACCAGTAGCGACGGCCTTCGTCAACAACCATGTGCTTCAACTGCGACATGAGTTGTGGATAGTCGATTACCTCATTCAGGTTAATTCCCTGTCCTTCTGGCAGTTCGATGCAGATGTAACGTCGGCTGCCCGTTGGATCGTTCAGAGGATGGCGCTTGTTGGTTGTTGCCATGAACGAACACCAACGGCGGCGGTTTTCCTGTACCTTTCCGTAGATAGGACGACCATTGACCATTGGCTTTGTGATGAGGTACTTCAACTCAGCCTGCTGTCGTGCCGGATACTTGTCAATCTCGTCGATGTTCACAATGAGATTGTTGGTCAATGCCATCTCCTTGTCGAACTTGTTGGCAAGGTTCACATTGTCCAGAAAATACTCATCGCGAAGTTCCGGAGGCAGAATGGTCTTACCGAACGAAGTCTTGTGGTCGCCCTGCGAACCGATGAGCGTCAGCACACACTGGTTACCATAGATGTTCTCCATGTCAAGCCAGTGAGCCATTGCCGACATCAACCAGATACTCGCCCAATAAACCTGCTCAGGTGTGATACCCGGAATGCGCGAGAAGAATGGTGTGAGTCGGTCTGTTCCATCCCATTCAGGACAATTGCTGAGGTAGTCCTTCACAGGGTCAAACTCCGGAATCTCTGCCGAGAAGATGTACTCCTTGATGTCCGACTTCGGGTTCTTGCCCACTCCCAGATTCTTGGCAAGGCGGGTCATGGTGTTGATCACAGCATCAGTGACGGGCTGCCAGCGCTCTGGCTCCTGACCGATGGTAATGTACTCCGTCTTACGGTTAATAATGTTGTAGCGCACACGATAGTGCTCGTTGACGAACACCTCGGCTGCTGTCATGCCAATGGCATCAGCACTCGAAGGCGCGTCGGTTGCAGGACTGATTACCTGCATCTCAGGCGTAGAGCCATGAGAGTCCTTCAATAAATTCTGTGTCATAAATAAAAAGTTTAAATTGTTAGTATTAGAACAGGTTAAATATCATTTTCTTTGGTATTGATTATTGTTACCTGTCTGTTTTTGTGGATCGTCAGCTCACACTTAGCTTGCATCATGAAAACTGATTCCGGTTGCAAAGTTACTACAAGTTTCAATCCAAAAAGGGGCCTAGAATTCATTTTTTTGCAAAAAAAGATTTTTGCCCTAATTTTTCCTTGAGTAGGGTTCTTACACGCGCTATATTAATAAGGTGTCACTCTGTCACACAAAAATTTTTTTGGAGAATTTCGCATTTTGATTGCGCATTGCGCAACCTCAAGCCAAAACCGTTGAAAATCAGAAGTTTAAGTCTCTTGAATCGGCAACTCCTATTGCGCAAACATTGCGCAGAGCCATTTTCTATTGCGCAATCTCTGCGCAATCTATTTTCGCCATTGCGCAGAGGTAACTCCTTGAAAATCAGTGACTAAACCTCCCATCTGCGCAATGCGCAATCAAAATGCGAAATTCTCCGAAAATTTTAATCAAGGCAAATTGCACAGCCTTTCTCATACCTATGGAATGACCTCATGAAAGTGCCCAAATGAAGTCCTCATTCCGCCGTTTTCATGTGGTCATTTCACCCAAATGAAGTGGTCGTTTGGGCGTAATGAAGCCTTCATTTGGGTGGAATGACACCCTTATTTGGGCGCTTTTATAATATGACTCTAACTGAAATAAGTCACGTTGACTTGAGGAAACTTTTCCTTGGGAAATAAATCAAGAAATATTTGTCATTGATATTTTTTGGAAGGTTTGGCATTTTGAAATGAATATTTTTTTGTAACTTTGCACCAGTTTTTGGATAACGCAATTAATAGTGCTCAAAATTCTTCTATTGATCTATTCCCTGATCAGAGAGGTTTGTAGCGCATTGTGGTAAACCTAAGGGCTTGCCCGAACTATGATGGTTCATTATTCGTATTTCCGAGGGAAGGAAAAACTTTTTAGGTGAATAATGAACAATAATACGATACTTATTTTAATGAACAATCACAAGTTTCTTTGTGCTCTGGCTGTCATGATGATGGTCGGGGCAAGCGGCTGTGTGCCCATGTGTGCACAGCAAAGAATGAGTCTTCAGTCGCTCTTCGACCTGGCTGATCAGCAGAGTCAGCGCATCAGAGTCAGTGAGGCGGCTTTGAAGGCTGCAGAGGAAGGGGTGGCATCGGCAAAATCAGCCTTGCTGCCGAGTGTTGAATTCAGCGTGCAGGGGTCTTACACGGGCAATGCTTTCCTGATGTCACGAGGGTTTTCCGCGGGTGGCACTACGGAGTACATTGTTCCGGGACTTGGCCCTCAGCAGGTGCCTAATGGTAAACAACCGACTCCGCATTGGGGCAACAGTTTTACGGCTCAGGTAAGTCAGGTGATTTATGCTGGTGGTGCTATCCGCTCGGGCATCGAGATGGCAAAGCTGGGGCATCAGTTGGCTGAACTTGATGTGGAGAAAAACCGCCAGGAGGTGCGCTTCTTGCTCACTGGCTATTACCTCGACCTCTATAAATTGCAGAACCAGTCGCAGGTGATAGCGAAGAACATTGAACTGACGGAGAAGGTTATCCAGCAGATGAAGGCTCGCCGGGAACAGGGTACGGTGCTGAAGAATGATATCACCCGCTACGAATTGCAACTGCAGAGCCTCGGACTTGCCAAGACGCAAGTGGATGATGCGCAGAAGATTATCCGTCATCAGATAGCTACAACAATCCATCTGCCAGAGGGAGAGGATTTTGAAGTTGAGGAACCAGGTTACGATGACGATAACCCTTCGACAAACTCAGGACAGGCTCATGCGCTTCGCTACGATGACGAAGAGTCGTGGCAACAAGCAGCGACGGAGAACAACATAGACATCCGTCAGGCTTCGCTTGCTACAGAGATGTCGGAACAGAAGATCAGAAACACCCGTGCAGCATCGTTGCCATCGGTGGCAGTGGTAGCCGAAAACAATCTGTTTGGCCCTTACACCTCCGACCTGATTCCGAAGAATGCCAATGTCAACGTATGGTTTGTGGGGATTGGAGTGAAATACAGCCTCTCAAGCATCTGGAAAAACAAACATGACATCCGTAAAGCAAGATACGAGAATGCTCATGCACGCGAGAGTGTGCAGCTGGCACGTGAAGGCATCGAGGATGCTGTGCAGGCGAACTACACCAATCTGCTGACCAGCTCAGTAGAGGTTGCCACACAGGAAAAGCAAGTGGAGCTTGCCGATCAAAACTACACTGTGGTCAAGAACCGCTACGACAACGACCTTGCGTTGCTGACTGACATGCTTGATGCATCTAACATGAAATTCTCTGCCGACATGGCTTTGGTAAATGCACGCATCAACATGTTTTACAATTATTTCAAACTTAAATACATAACAAATACATTGTAAAAGCCCCCTCCCGACCTCCCCGAGGGGAGGAGATGGGAGAATGCTTATTTAATAATAAAGTAGAAGAACATGAATAAGGAAAAGATTTCAACCTATATTTATAATGCTATCGTGATTGTCTGTATAGCATGTGGTGCGGCGTATGCTGCGAGTCAGTTTATGCATTTCGGCGGTGGCGAAGTGACAGATAATGCCCGCGTGTGCCAGAACATTGTGCCTCAGAACTGCCGTGTGCAGGGATTCATTCGTGAGGTGCGCTTCTCAGAGTTTCAAGAGGTGAAGAAGGGTGATACGCTTGTTGTCATAGAGGATGCCGAGTTCCGTCTTCGTCTGGCTCAGGCAGAGGCAGATTTGAGTCGTGCCGAACGCGGTTCGCAGGGTACGGCAAGCAGCATCAACACCACCAAGGCAAGTATCACCGTGACCGAAGCAGGCATTGAGGCGGCTCGCGTGCAGATGGAGAATGCTCAGGGAGAGGATGCTCGTTTCGCGAAACTTCTCGCTCAGGATGCTGTCACTCAGCAGCAGTATGATAATGTGCACACTGGCTATCTGAGTGCCAAGGCGGCATATCAGCAGGCACTCCGTTCGCGCAACACCCAGACGGCTGTTGTGGCAGAGCAGAGTCATCATCTCTCGGCATCAGAGGCAGCCATCGAACTGGCTCGTGCACAGGTGGAGATTGCCCGATTGAACCTGTCGTACTGCTACATTATAGCTACTTGCGATGGTGTGGTGGGCAGCAAGGATATTCATGTAGGGCAGTTGGTTAACCCTGGTCAGACGATGGTGAGCATCGTTGACAAGAACGAGAAATGGGTGGAGGCAAACTATCAGGAGTCGCAGATGCCAAACGTGAAGGTGGGCGACAAGGTTCGCTTTACTGCCGATGCCGTTCCGGGGGTGGAATACACGGGTGTTGTTGAGCGCATCTCGGATGCTACAGGTAGTGCGTTCTCGCTGATTCCTATCGACAATGCCACAGGCAATTTCGTAAAGGTGGAGCAGCGTGTGACGGTGCGTGTGAAGGTTGACGACTGCGATGAACTGAAGCTGTTGCATGGCGGTTATAATGTGGTTTGTAAGGTAGAAGAGTAATGGGACGACTGACAGAATTCTTGATGAAGGCACCACCGCCACCAAAAGGCATGGGCTTCGCTATGCCTATGATGAAGGGATGGGTGCCTCGCAGGTTGCAACCATGGATCTACGTCCTTACGGCGTTGTGCTTCCAGTTCTCGGGAGGCGTGTATCTGGGCGCGCTTGATGAGATACGCGGCACCACGAACTTCATGATCGAGGACGTGATGTTTCTGCTTTATGCCACACTGGCAGGTATGGCGGTATGGTTCCCTATGCTGTTCAGGATGAAGTTCCGCTTCACCAATCAGCAGCTCCTTTGTACCTCAGCCATCGTTATTGGCATCTGCAACATCATCACTATGCACAGCCACTCAATGCCCGTATTGGTAGTGGCATGTTTCATTGCTGGTATAGCCAAGATTCAAGGCACCTTCGAGTGCATGAGCAACATTCAGCTGTGGATTACGCCCAAGCGCGACTTCGCCGTGTTCTTCCCTGTGCTGCACATCATCCTTCTCACAGCGATAGAGGGCGGTGGTTGGCTTGCTGCATGGATGGGACATCATTTCACATGGCAGATGATGCACGTCTTCACCGTGGGCACAATGTCGTTCGTGTTGCTGACGCAGATCGTGTTGTGCCGTCCGTTCTGCCCTATGCCAAACCGCTTTTCACTGAAAGGAACCGACTGGCAGGGAGCGTTGCTCATCTGTGTGACGATGCTCCTTCTGTCGTACATCTTTGTCTATGGCGATTACTACAGATGGTTCGCCAGTCGGCATATAAGAATGGGGGGCGCATTCACGCTTATCTTTGCTGGGTTGACTCTTTACCGACTGATTCACAATCGCTACCCATACGTCGAGTTGAGTATGCTGAAATGCCGTAACGTGGTGCCAATACTCATCGTAGTCACCTTGGCAGAACTGGCATTCGGTGCCGAACACACACTTGAAGAGATACTCTACACCGAAGTAT
>JAZQOD010000292.1:0-29576 GCA_045627685.1 Prevotella sp.
AGACTTTCATGGCGCAGAATGTGAACTATGTAAGAACAAACACAAAGGGCTATAACACTGTTTGTATGCCGTTTGAGACAGCTCCGGCAGACTACAAAGGATGTACAGTTTATGAGTATACACGCATCAATGAGTCAACAATAACATTCACAGAGGTGGCTGAGGATGCTACTATCGAGGCTGGTACGCCAGTATTGGTGTATAGCGAAGGCGGTGAGGACTGGACAATGAGTCTTGCTGAGCGTAGTGTAGTTCCAACAGCAACCGGCGATACCGCTTTTGGTGAAGTGGCTGGTCTTAATGGCGCATTTGTGAACCGTACAATTGGTGAAGGCTACTATAAACTCAACAGTGCAGGAACTGCATTCGCGGTAACAACAAGTGCTGGAAAGATTGTGCCATTCCGCTTCTATCTCAAGGCTGATGGTCAGAGTGCTTCGGCATCATCATTCCAGATTGTATTTGGTGATGATGAAGAAACTGGCATAGAGGAACTCCTGAACAGTGAGAATGCAAATGTGGAGCATACATATGATATCAGTGGTCGTCGTGTAATCAATATCACCCGCCCAGGAATATATGTGAAGGGTAGCAAGAAAGTTTTTATTAAGTAACTTCCTACAAGAGACAGATATGAAAAAAATATATATAGAACCGAAGATTACTTTCTCGACCTTGAAACTGCAAGGGATGTGTTCAGTGAGCATAGATATATCGGGCAGTGAAAATGTAGATGAGTCGGATAAGGCAAAAGGTGCTGTGTTTGAAAACGACGACCTTTGGGGCGAGGAATGGTAGAAAAGAAGATAATAAAAACAGTATAAATAAATGAAAAAGAATCTTATGTTGACAAACATGAAACGTTTGGTGATGGCTGTGATGCTGTGTGCTTTTGCTCTTGGAGGCAAGGCTCAGACTGCTGTCACTATCAATCCGTCGAGCCGTCTGCAGACTGTAGAAGGTTGGGGCGTGAGTCTCTGCTGGTGGGCTGCCCAGGCAGGTCAGTGGGACGATGCTAAGATCAATGAAATCGCTGACTGGCTGGTCAGCCCTGACGGTCTGAACTACAATGTGTTCCGTTATAACATCCCTGGCGGAGATGCTCCCGGACATGATCACATGTCGGTAGCCAATGGTGGCAAGGGTATGAGAACATGGATGGCAGGTTTTGCTGAAACAAAGGAAGACTTTGATAACAAAACCTATAAATGGGAGAACGACGAAGCCCAGATAAAAATGATGCGTGCTATCATCGCTCGAGCTGAGTATTATGGCAAGAAAGACCAGATTATGATAGAGGCCTTTGCTAACACTCCTCCATATTGGATGACAAAAAGTGGGTGTGCTTCTGGTGCAGAAACAGCCACGGATACCAATCTTCCAGAGGCAAATTATGAAATGTTTGCGGAGTATCTTATTGATGTGTGCAAGCATTTCAAAGAGGTGGAAGGCATTGAATTCTATACACTTGAACCATTTAATGAGCCTCATACAAATTACTGGGGGAAGGGAGGCGGCCAGGAAGGCTGCGGTTTCAAACCTGCTGATCAGGTGAAGTTTATTCCTGTTCTGTATTCAAAGCTTGTGGCAAGTGGCTTGAATACCGTTATTTCTGCAAGTGATGAGACTAATGAGAAATTGAGTAAGGAAGCCTGGGATGTTTATGCTCAGCCGGCTAATTCTGCCGCAATGAATGCTGTCACTCAGTGGAACAGTCATTCTTATGGCTATAATCCTGGTGGTATCACTGATGCTACTAAGCGAAAAAACAGAAACGCAAACCGTGCATCCCTGAGAGATGCAGTCGCTGCACAAGGTAAGCGCTTGTGGATGAGTGAGACTGGTGAAGGTGGTACAGGTATTGCAGGAAACCTGAAGCTTGCAGAGACGTTCTGGGATGATATGAACTATCTGCAACCGGTGGTATGGTGTGACTGGCAGGCAATGGAGACCAACGACCAGTGGTGTATCATAGAGTGCTCAGGATCAAATGACGGCTACACAGCACCTTATTGGAAAATCAAGAACTACTATATCCGCCAGCAGGTGACAAGCAATATCAAGGTAGGATATACTATGCTTTCAACGGGCAATGATCAGGTTCTCGCCGCTGTTAATCCTGAAAGAAATGAAGTTGTTGTGTGCTTCCTGAACACAGGCTCAAGTAATGCAAGTTATAAACTGAATGTATCTTCAAAGACGGGAGTGACTGTTAAGAAGGCCACCATTACGGACTCTTCACGTGATTGTGCTGACTATACTATCAGCAATCTCTCGAATTTCCAGGTTCCAAAGCAGAGCGTTGTTACAATAGTTCTTGACGGTGACTACTCTTTGCAAATGACGGATAACAATGGTAATGATATCGTCTTTGGTGACAAATATATGTTGAGTACCACAAAGAGAGTAAAAAAGAGTGGTTGGTCTGTAGGCTACGATTACCCTGATTATACTTTTTTCGCAGCTGATGACGAACCGGCAGTTTCGTCGCAGGAGGGTTTCCCAAGTGTAGACGGTACTGGTTTCCTTGAGGCAAAGCATGTGTGGACTCCAGAACTTGTTGGCGCTGACAGAATAACGCTTCATAACATGAAGAGTGGGAAATATCTCGGTGGTTCGCAGCCTGATCTTTCAGCTTCCAGCGATGATGCCACGACTTTCTTTCCGCAGGGTCCGAATACCAATGATGACAAAACTCCGAACTATTGGGTACTCGAGGGCGAGACTGGCAACGCATATAAATATCTGAATTTCAATGGAGGTACCGTAGGAAATGGTTTCTGCTTCTGGACAGACGGTGCTTCAGACTACGGATCAAATTTCCGTTTCCACAAGCTCCAGTATTTTCATATCAATGCTTTTGTGCAGAAAGGCGATACCAATGAACCTGTTGTGTTTAAGTTGAATGATAACGATGGTCTGCTTTATACAGGTGAAGCTGAGTTGTATTATGACGGAACGATAGCAGGAAAACTCACATCTTTTACTTTGAACCAGACACTTGAAGGCGTGGTTGAAACAAAGTACATCCTCAATGGCAAGGAACAAGCATCAGACTTTGATGTGAAGTCGCTTAAGAATGGTGATGTGCTTGATGTCGTTTATGTATGCAAGAGTGTTATCCCAGTAGCTATAACAGCTGCACAGTATGCGACATTGTATTACTCAGATAAAGCTCTTGAGGTGCCGGCTGATGTTGAGGCTTACATCTATACTTATGATGATGTGAACAACAATGTGGAGAGTACTGCTTATAAGGCTGGCGAGGTGATTCCTGCTGGCGAGGCAGTGTTGCTTCATTCAGTTAATAAGTTGACTGCGACAAAGGAATTCTTGTTTGATGTGGTTGATTCAAGCGTTGCTCCTAACTCTGAGAATCTTCTTAAGGGTACTGATGTGAACCAGGATATACAGGATAGCAATCATAACTGCTATGTTCTGAAGAATAATAACGGTCATCTGGCTTTCTACTATGCAACACCGGATGGAAACGGAAAGTTTACCAATGGTGCTCATAAAGCTTATCTTCAGTTGCCTTCTACCGCACTTGCCTTGCCAGCAATGATAGAACTGGACGGTGAAACAAGTGGTATTATGATTGTCAACGATAACGATGACGATAACGATGACTTATTGTTCAACGTCGCTGGACAGCGTGTTGGCGATAACTACAAGGGCATTGTGATTAAAAACGGAAAGAAGTTTGTTAATAAGTAAGGAGGGCGGAATATGAAGAAATATATCAAACCAACAACAGATTTTGCCCCTTTGGCAATACAGGCAATTCTCGTGGGAGTTTCCAATGAGTATGTTGATGGTCCACAGTTGGCTCCTCGTAACGATAACGATGGCAATTGGGATAATGTTTGGGATGAAACCCAAGACTAAAAATAGAAAAAGGCTCGCAAATGCGGGCCTTTTATTGTATATATAATAAGGTGTAATTAAACTATCACCTTGGTCTTGCGGTAGTTGTTGCGGAAGACGGTAGGGGTACAACCTTTCTTCTTCTTGAAGATTCGATTGAAATAAGAAACATTGTTGAAACCTGAGGTGTAGCAGACTTCAACAACGGCCATGGAACTGTCGGCGAGTTTGCGGGCTGCATAGCCAAGGCGCACATCGATGATATAGTCGGATATGCTCTTGTGAGTGCGAAGTTTGAAGAATCGACTGAATGCCGATGGTGTCATGCCGGCAAGATCTGCGATGTCCTTGAGGCGAATCTCTTCCTTGAAATGCTGTGCCACGTATTCCGTTACTTTCTTGACACGGCGGCTCTCGGTTGTGACTTCTGCATGGGCAAAGGCCGATGAAGCAAGTTTGCGATAGTCGGTAAGCGACAACTCATAGAGAATCTCAAAAAGCTTCAGCACTTGGTAGAAACCGTTGTTCATCTTCAACAGGTCTTCCATGCGGTTGTAGATATGGAGGATTGCTTCGGTGTTGAATACAACTCCATGTGAAGAGTCTTTGAGCAATTTGTGTACGCTCGCCATGTGGTTCTTTTCCATCAGACTATCGCCGAACAGGTCGGTGGCGAACTGGATGGTAATCTCATGGATGTCAGGCGAGTTGCACGCTCCCTGCTGCCACTCATGTTCAATGCCACCACCAACGAGAGCGAGGTCAAGATCACCAACCTCCTCTATGCTATCGCCTACGACACGACGGGCTCCACGGCAGTTGCACACGAAATTCAACTCATACTCCTTATGCTTATGCAAAGGATATGAGAATTCTGTCTTGTGACGTTCCGCAAGATAGAAACAATCTTTTTCGGAAATAGGGGTTACCTCTGAGATGATGTTGCTCATAACTAGTGGAAATTAAACTTTTTCGCCCCAAAGTTAACAATTTTTCTATAAACATGCAAGTAATGGGCAAAAAAGTATCATTCAACATGTGATAAATGTAATAATTTTGCATGCGTAAATAATAAAATACATCCAAAATGAAAAGAAATCTGCTCGTTTTTGTCTTTTTGTGCATTGCTTTTGCAGCGAATGCTCTTGATATCCCGGAGATATTCTCTGACCACATGATGCTCCAACAAAGCACCAATGCCCGTTTGTGGGGTTGGGCAAAGAAAGGCGCAGAGGTGAAGATTACTACCAGTTGGAATAGTGCTGTTTATAGCGTGAAGGCTGATAAGCAGACAGGCCGCTGGGATGTGAAGGTAGCAACTCCAAAGGCGTCTTACGATACCTACACTGTTACAGTGGAAGGCGATGGACAGAAGGCCGTTATCAATGATGTCCTGATTGGCGAGGTGTGGTTCTGCTCAGGCCAGAGCAATATGGAGATGCCACTTCAGGGCTTTTGGAATTGTCCGGTAGAAGGTTCCAATGAAACCATTGCTCAGTCAGGCAGATATAAAAAGTCAATCCGTTGCGCAACCATTGCTAAAGAAGGCGTGAAGGAGCCAAAAGACAAGGTTTCGGGAAAATGGGCTGTTTGCGAGCCAAAGAACGCACCACTGTTCAGTGCATGTGGATACTATTTCGCACAGACATTGACAGATATTCTTGACATTCCTGTAGGAATCATAAACTGCTCATGGGGCGGTAGTTGCGTTGAGGGCTGGTTGCCAAAGGAAATTCTTGAGACATATCCAGATGGATTGGTTCCTTTTGATAACGAGGATTACCACGAGAAGATGAAAATGTATAACGGTATGCTCTATCCTTTGGCTGGCTACACCATAAAAGGCTTCCTCTGGAATCAGGGTGAGAGTAACGTGGGACGTGAAAAAGAGTATATCGATCGCTTCTCTACAATGACAAGATTGTGGCGTAAGATGTGGAATCAGCCAGACGATAACCTTCCTATCTATGCAGTGGAGTTGCCTCCATTCCGTTATGGTGATGGTCTTGACGGTGTTGGTGGCGCGAAATTCCGTGCTGCTCAGCATGAGATTGCTAAGGTGCTTGATCATTATGGTTGTGTGTGTACAAGCGACCTTATCTATGAATATGAACCAGACCAGATTCACGGTTGCAAGAAAAAGGAAATAGGCCAGCGTCTTGCGTATATGGCAGCCACACGCGATTATGGTGTAGAAGGCATTGGAGCAGAAAGTCCTGAGTTTGAATACTACGAGGTTGTGGATGCTACGGATGGCGACAATGCTGTCATTGCCGGCTCAAAGGTGAACACACCAAACGTGAGCGGGAAGGTCCTCAAACTGTTCTTCACCAATAGTGCTGATGGCTTTGACCGTATGACAGGCATTGAGGGCTTCGAGGCACAGGATGAGAATGGCAACTGGCATGATGCCATTGTCTGGTCAGGATCAGAATGGCAGGGCGTGAAGCGTCAGGGATGTTTCCTGAAACTCTCTTGTCCAGAGGCAAAGGAGATAAAGAATATTCGCTATTGCTATCATAATTTTGTTAAAGGCAAACTCCATAACATGCGAGCATTGCCAGTTGTTCCGTTCACAACAGAGAAATGATAAATTGAAGATATGAAAAAGATATTGTTTCTTGCGTGTATGGTTGCTATGATGGTGGGTTGCACGGCTGAAAAAAATGCTTCTGACTTTGTCACTGTAAAGGACGGAAAGTTCTATCAGGGTGATAAGGAGTATCGTTATGTGGGAGCAAACTTCTGGTATGGTGCTATTCTTGCTAGTGAAGGACAGGGCGGTAATCGCGACCGACTGATTCAGGAACTTGATGATATGAAAGCAATTGGCATTGATAATGTCAGGGTGCTCATCGGTGGTGACGGCCGTGACGGAATACCAAGTCATATTGCGCCAAAACTTCAGTTGGAACCTGGTGTTTACAATGATACAATCCTGAAGGGTCTTGACTACCTGATGGTAGAACTTGAAAAGCGCGAGATGAAAGCCGTTCTCTATTTCAACAATGCATGGGAATGGAGTGGTGGATATGGCGCATATCTCGACTGGGTAGGTTTCAAGGGTGATGTGCAGAGTGCTGATGGCATGAAGCACTTTGACCAGACTCCAGTACCAAGCATTGATGGATGGTGGGAGTATATGCAGTATGTAGGCAACTTCATACTCAACGACTCAGCTAAAGCACTTGCAGCACAGCATGTGGAGAATATTGTGAGCCGCAAGAACACCATCACTGGTCAGCCTTATACAGAGTCAAAGGCTCTGATGGCATGGGAGATTGCCAACGAACCACGATGCTTTGTTAACGATTCATTGCATAAGACGAAGTTCGTAGAATGGATTGACGAGCAGTCGTCACTCATCAAGCGTCTTGACCCTAACCACCTTGTGACAACAGGTTCGGAGGGAGAATGGGGATGTGAGAACGATATGGATCTGTTTACTGCAATCCATTCTTTGAAGAACATCGACTATGCATGTATCCATATCTGGCCAAACAATTGGGGATGGCTTGGAAAGTTCAACCAGAACTACGATGCTGACAAGACCATTTCTGAAGATGCACCAGATCCTATTGTAGATAACGTTCAGGTGGCATGCGATTCAACACTTGCGTATATCAATCGTGCCTACGACAGAATGTTGAAAGTGGGACGACCGATAGTTTTGGAGGAGTTCGGCTACCCTCGCGACCGTTTCCTTTTTACTCCAGGCTCACCTACACGCGGGCGCGATACATATTATAAGTATGTGTTCTCAATCATTCGCGATTCTGGTAAGATTGCTGGATGCAACTTCTGGGGTTGGGGAGGTTCGGCCAATGTGAAGCATACCATCTGGCAGAGGTGGGATGACTATGTGTGCGACCCGGCACAAGAAGAGCAGGGCTTGAACTCTGTGTTCAAAGCAGATACAACAACTCTCGGCATCATAAAGGAAATGACTGATGAATTGCGCGTACGCTAAATCATAAAAGAAGTAAATAAAGATTTCATATAAAAGGTAAATGCGTAAAATTTTTGGTTTATTGATGGTGTTAGTTAGTACCTTGACTCTGAGTGCTCAGATTAGAGGTACTAACTTTACAGTTACTGTTACCCCAGACCATAAAGACTGGAACTATAAAGTTGGGGAGCAGGCAGTGTTTACAGTGAATGTGCTCAAGAGCGGAACTCTCGTTGACAATGCACAGATCAGTTACGAGATGGGACCAGAGATGTATCCTACCGAGAAGAAGGAGATGGTGCTGAAGGATGGTACTGCGAAGATAAAAGGTGGAATGAAGAAGCCAGGATTCTATCGCCTTTCTGTTACCGCTCATATCAATGGTAAGGAATATAAGGGAATGTGTACAGCCGCCTTCTCGCCAGAGAAGATACAACCTACGGCGCAATGCCCTGCCGATTTTGATGAATTCTGGAAAACTGCAATCGAACAGGCACGTTGGACGGCCCTCGAGCCAACTTTCGAATATCTCCCAGAGCGTTCAAATTCGAAGGTTAACACCTATCATGTCAGTTTCCAGAACGATCAGTGGGGCAGAAGAGTGTTCGCTATTCTGAACATACCAACAACCCCAGGCAAGTATCCTGCACTTCTCCGTGTGCCAGGAGCCGGCGTCCGTCCTTATGGCGGTGATAATTCGTTTGCCTCGCATGGTGCAATTGTGCTCGAGATAGGAATCCATGGAATTCCTGTTACCAATCCACAGGAATATTATGACCGTATTTTTTCAGCAGCCCTTGCCAACTATTGGGAGCATGGCACAAACGACAAGAACAAGAATTACTATAAGCATGTAATCACAGGATGTATCCGTTCAATCGATTTCATTGAGAGCCTGAACAAGGACGGCGTAGAGTGGGACGGAAAGAATCTTGCTGTAACTGGTTCTTCACAAGGCGGTTTCCTGAGCCTGGCAACAGCAGGTCTCGACAAGCGCGTAAGTTGCTATGGAGCCGTTCATGCGGCGATGTGTGATTATGAGGCTGCGTTGAGTGATGTTGCTTGTGGATGGCCACATTATTTCTATTATGACAAACAGAATGTCGATAAGCGTCAGGTGGAACAGTCGCGTTACTATGACGGAGTGAACTTTGCACGCCGAATTACAGCACCGGGATATTTCTCGTTCGGATACAACGACGATGTAGTGCCACCGACAACTGCCTACGGCACATATAATATTGTGACAGCAGAAAAGGTGCTCTCACCTTACCAGTTGACCGGTCATTACTGGTATCAGGAACAGTGGGACGAGTGGAATGCCTTCCTGCTTGATAAACTCGGAATAAAATAACAAATATATAAAAACATATGGAAAACAAGGTATATGGTCATTTTGATGACCTTAATCGCGAGTATGTGATTACCAATCCAGCAACTCCTTTCCCTTGGATAAACTATCTTGGAAATGAAGATTTCTTTGGATTGATTAGTAATACCGCGGGTGGATATAGTTTCTACAAGGATGCTAAGTTCCGCCGTATCACCCGTTATCGTTATAACGGTGTGCCAATGGACAATGGTGGTCGTTATTTCTACATCAATGACAATGGTACTGTGTGGAATCCGGGCTGGAAACCATGTAAGACTCCACTCGATAGTTATGAGTGCCGTCATGGTATGAACTATACCCGTATCACTGGTTCAAAGAATGGTGTTGAGGCAAGCGTACTGTTCTTTGTCCCATTGAAGACATGGGCAGAGGTTCAGAAGGTGACAATCAAAAACACAACCGATGAGGAAAAGAACATCAAACTGTTCTCGTTCGCAGAGTGGTGCCTTTGGAATGCGGCTACTGATATGGAGAACTTCCAGCGCAACTGGTCGACAGGAGAGGTGGAGATTGAAGACCTCACCCCAGCCCTCTCCCAAGGAGAGGGTGCTACAATCATCTATCACAAGACAGAATATAAGGAGCGTCGTAACCACTACGCTTATTATGCCCTTGCCAATGCCAAGGCAGATGGTTATGACACCGACCGCGAGTCGTTCGTGGGACTCTACAACGAGTTCTCTAATCCACAGTGTATCATGGCTGGCAAGCCTTCCAACTCGCTTGCTCATGGTTGGAGTCCAGTGGCTTCACATTATGTTGAGGTGAATCTCAAACCAGGCGAGAGCAAGGACTATATCTTCCTTCTCGGATATGTAGAGAACGAGCAGGATGAGAAGTTCTCGACAGAGGATATAGAGCGCAAGAAGAATGGCGAACTCATCTCATCGCAGGCTTCTGATGTAACCCTCGTAAACAAGGCAAAAGCAAAGGCTACTATCGAGAAATTCTCAACTGTAGAGGCTGTTGACAAAGCCTTCGATGAATTGCGTCAGATGTGGGATGAACTCCTCAACAAGTACAGTGTTACCAGCGATGATGACCGTATGAATCGTATGGTAAACATCTGGAACCAGTATCAGTGTATGATTACCTTCAATTTCTCGCGCTCAGCATCGTTCTTCGAAAGTGGAGTAGGCCGAGGCATGGGATTCCGCGATTCCAACCAGGACCTTGTTGGTTTTGTTCATCAGGTTCCAAGTCGTGCCCGTGAACGAATCATTGATATCGCCTCTACACAGTTCCCTGATGGTGGATGCTATCATCAGTATCAGCCATTGACAAAGCGTGGCAATAATGATATCGGTGGTGGTTCCAACGACGACCCTATGTGGCTGATATTTGGAACAGTTGCGTACATCAAGGAAACAGGCGACTTCTCTATCCTCGATGAAATGGTGCCATGGGACAACGAACCAGGCACAGAGGTGACACTGATGGAACACCTTCGCATTTCGTTCAACCATGTAATAGAAAACCTTGGACCTCACGCTCTGCCACTCATAGGTCGTGCAGACTGGAACGACTGTCTGAACCTCAACTGTTTCTCTTGGGATCCTAACGAGAGTTTTCAGACCACTGAAAACAAGACCGAAGGCTCGAAGGCAGAGTCGCTGATGATCGCCGGACTGTTCGTACTCTGTGGTCGTCAGTATGTAGAACTCTGCGAACAGGTTGGCAAGAATGATGAGGCCTCACGTGCGCGAACCTTTATAGATAATATGGTCGAGGCTGTGAAGAAGCACGGTTGGGACGGCGAGTGGTATCTCCGTGCCTACGACTTCTTCGGCAATAAAATCGGCTCAAACGAAAACGAGGAAGGCAAGATATTCATCGAGTCACAGGGATTCTGCACAATGGCAGGTATCGGTCTTGAAGAAGGTATGGTTGACAAAGCCCTCGACTCTTGCAAGAAGTATCTCGACTGTGAGCACGGTATGGTTCTCAACAACCCTGCTTATACCACTTACCATGTAGAGATGGGTGAAATCAGTTCATATCCTGCAGGCTACAAGGAGAATGCAGGTATCTTCTGCCACAATAACCCTTGGGTTATCATTGGCGAGACAGTGGCTCATAGAGGTAATGATGCATGGGAGCACTACACCAAGATCTGTCCGGCATGGATAGAAGACCAAGATTTGCATAAGGTAGAACCATATGTTTACTGCCAGATGGTAGCAGGTAAGGACGCTGCTCGACCAGGCGAGGGTAAGAACTCATGGCTCACAGGTACCGCAGCATGGAATTGGATTACCATCACCCAGCATATTCTTGGTGTGAAGCCAGAGTACAATGGTCTGATGATTGACCCATGTATACCATCTACGTTGAAGGCTTACACTGTAAAGCGCCAGTTCCGTGGAGCAGTTTACACCATCAATGTTAATAACCCAGAGGGTCTCGAGCATGGAAAAGTGTCGCTCGTTGTTGATGGTGAGAAAGTAGCAGGAAACGTAGTCCCAATGATGGATGGTGAGCATGTTGTAGAAGCCACAATCTGCAGATAAGTACGATTGATTGCGAAAAAAGTACTAATAAAAAATGTGCGATGTCAAAAATGTGTTAGTTGCTAACAAAATTGTGCATTTGTAGTACCGACATATTGAGTAATTTTGCATCGTGGTTCTTTGACTAAAGTCAAGGCCTATTGGTGGAAAGTGGAAAAAAGAAACAATTTTTATTCATTTTAATATTAACAAACTAAAACGTTATTGCATGAAGACTGAGAAATCTTTCAGCTTTAGAAGCGCGTTGGTAGCATTGTTTATGCTCGTCTCTGCAACTGTTATGGCACAGACCACAGTTACTGGTAGTGTCCGTGACGATGCCGGTGAGCCTATTATTGGTGCTACTGTTCGCGAAGTTGGTACTCAGAACGCAACCGTTACTGACTTTAATGGTAACTATTCTGTTAAGGTCAGCGATGCGAATGCTACTTTGAGTATTTCGTATGTAGGCTTCCAGACTCAGGAAGTCAAGTTGGCAGGTCGCAAGACAGTGTCACTTTCTCTTAAGGCCGACGACGAGCTTCTCGATGAAGTTGTTGTTGTCGGTTATGGTGTTCAGAAGAAAAAGCTCGTTACTGGTGCTACAGTACAGGTAAAGGGTGATGACATCACAAAACTGAACACTACACAGGCACTCGGCGCTCTCCAGAGCCAGACTCCTGGTGTTAACATCCAGTCGGTATCTGGTCAGCCTGGTGATGGCTTCAAAGTGTCTATCCGTGGTGCTGGTTCTAACATGAACTCAACTCCTCTTTACGTTATTGATGGTGTAGCAGGTGGTGATATCAACTCTATCAACCCAGCAGATATCGAGTCAATCGACGTATTGAAGGATGCTGCTTCTTGTGCTATCTACGGTTCTGCTGCTGCTAACGGTGTAATCCTCGTTACAACAAAGTCAGGTAAGGCTGGTGGCGTACAGGTTAGCTATGATGGTAACATTGGTTGGCAGAATATGTATCGTCTTCCACAGATGTTGACTGCAAAGCAGTATATGCAGATTCAGGACCTTGCACAGTTCAACTCAGGTTTGTCTCCTTGGAACTGGGGGTCATACTTCCAGGATACTCCAGAGTCAAAGACTTACTATAGCGATTTGTACAAGTCGTATATGGATGGCTCAAATCCTGGTACAAACTGGATTGACGAGATCCGCAACAAGAATGCTATCACAACAAGCCATGCTTTGAATATTTCTGGTGGTAACGATTATAGCACATACTCTGTAGGTGCTGGTTACCAGTATCAGGATGGTATCGTGGGTGGTCCAGTTAAGTCTGACTTCTCTCGTTTCACATTCCGTCTCAACTCTGAGCATGTTCTCTATCGTGGTAACAAGAACTATGATGTAATCAAGGTTGGTGAGAATGTTTACTATCGTCATACTCAGAAGCAGGGTATTGATAATGGTGACCAGTATTCTAACCTTCTTTCAGATGCTATCCGTATGACTCCTATCGTTCCTGTTTATAACTACAAGGGTGAATATTTCGCTTTGCAGGATTTCCAGGAGACAGGTTTGTTCGGTTACAACTCATATCTTTCAAACCCTGTTTATCAGGCAATGAACTCTCAGTCAGGTAACAACGAGAACCGCAGTTACGGTCTCAATGCTGTTGGTTACATCGAGATTCAGCCATTGAAGGGTCTTGTTTACCGTGGTCAGGTAAGCTACAACCAGAGCTCTTGGAGCTGGCGTAACTTCTTGCCAGAGTATTACATCAACAACCAGGGTGCTTTCAACTCAGAGGCAAAGGCAACAAACCAGATGGGCCTTGGTTGGGGTTGGAGCACAACTAATACTTTGAACTATCGTTTTGATGTCAAGAAGCACAACTTCGATATCCTTGCTGGTACAGAGTATGGTCAGTCTCGTCCTACTTATGGTATGAGCCTCTATGCAACATCTTCAGATCCTATCGTTGCTGACCTCGCTCACGCTTATATGTCAATGATGAAGAACAATACCTCTGCATCTGTTTCAGGTCTTGGCTATACAGATTCAAAGAGCATGTCATACTTCGGTCGTTTGAACTATAACTACAATGAGACATACTTGTTCTCTGCAATCATGCGTGCTGATGGTACTTCATTGTTCGCTCCTGGTCATCGTTGGGGTTACTTCCCATCAGTAAGTGCTGGTTGGGTTGTTTCTAATGAGCCATTCATGCAGTCTATCTCAGATGTAATGGATTTCTTGAAGATCCGTGCTGGTTGGGGTCAGAATGGTAATAAGGTGACAAATGCTTTCGCTTATGAGGCTGCATTTGCTTACGATGCATATTCTAACTACTCATTCGGTAATACTAAGGACGATCCTATCCGTGGTGCTTCTCTCAGCCGTCTTGGTGACGAGGACCTTACATGGGAGACTTCAGAGCAGCTCAACGTCGGTATTGATGCTCGTTTCTTGAACGGTCGTTTGAATGTTAATGCTGACTGGTACAAGAAGACAACTCGTGATCTTCTCTTCGCAGTCCCTGTTCCTGCAACAACCGGTTTCTCTTCACAGATGAAGAACGCTGGTACAGTACAGAATACTGGTATTGAGGCAAACATCACTTGGAATGACAAGATTGGTAGCGAGTTCAACTATCATGTAGGTTATAACTTCGCTTGGAACAAAAACAAGGTAACTAAGGTTAACTCTTCTATCAAGTATATTGAGAACGATGCTAATAAGCTTTCTCAGGGTACAGGTATCACCTCACGTTGTGAGGAAGGCTTCCCTATTGGCTACTTCTATGGTTTGAAGACTGCTGGTGTAATCCAGAACTATTCACAGCTTCAGGACTACCTCAACGCAAACTGTGGTGGTAACCCTGCAAACTCAATTCAGGGTACAGACCTTAAGGTTGGTGACTTGATGTTCGTTGATACAAATGGTGACGGTGTTGTTAATGATGACGACCGTACTATGATTGGTGATCCAAACCCAGACTTCACAATGGGTCTTAACCTTGGTTTCGACTATAAGGGCTTCGACTTCAACTTGACAGCATACGCTGCTCTCGGTCAGCAGGTAGCTCGTTCTTATCGTCGTTTCTATGACAGCGGTCAGGATAACTTCACAACAGAGGTTTTCGCCTACTGGATGGGTGAGGGTACATCAAACAAGTTCCCACAGCTCAATGTCATGAACACTGGTGCAAACTGGGGTCCACGTATCTCGGATGTTTGGATTGAGAATGCAAGCTATGCTCGTATCCAGAACATTACTATCGGTTACGACTTCGCTCGTCTCCTCAAGAATTCTCCATTCCAGCAGCTCCGCGTTTATGCTGCTGCTCAGAACCTCTGGACCTTCACCGGTTACAAGGGTATGGATCCTGAGAACGGTAAGTCAATCTGTTCACAGTCTTGGGCTACAGGTATTGACGTTGGTAACTATCCACAGCCACGTACTTACATGGTTGGTGTAAATGTTAAGTTCGCTGACAAGTCAAAGAAGAAGAGCGCTCCAGTATATGTACAGGCAGAGCCACAGTACATCGAGAAGATTGTAGAGAAGGTTGTTGAGAAGCCTGTAACAAAGGTTGAGAAGGAAACTGAACTCGTTCAGAACACTCATGTTGTTACATTCGAGGTTAACTCATACCAGATTGCTAACATTGCAGAGCTCGCAGGTATCGCTAAGGGTGCAAACGTTGAGGTTGTTGCTTACGCTTCTCCAGAGGGTAATGCAGACGCTAACATGGCACTTTCACAGAAGCGTGCTGATGCAGTTGCTGACTACTTGAAGTCAAAGGGTGTAAATGTAACTCGCGTTGAGGCTAAGGGTGCTGATTCAAAGCACGCTAACCGTATCGCTATCGTTACTGTAAAGTAATCCACACTAACTATTAAATGCGATAATAAAATGAAAAAGATATTTTTATTAGCAACAGCAGTAGTTGCATTGGGTTTCAGCTCATGTAGCATTGACGATGTAGAGAACATCGGTGAGATGTCGCAGAGCCAGTTCCCACAGACAGAGGCAGATGCTGAGGCTGTTCTTGCTGGTGTGTACCAGAACTTGAACGAGACTCACGCTAATCCTCAGTGCTCTTTCCTCTACTACGCATGTCTTGCATCTGATGAGCAGCTTGGTGGTGGTGGTGCCAATGATAAGTTGATGCAGGCTCACGACTTGCTCCTTACCTCTGGTTATGATATGACAAACCAGTTCTTCCTGGATCGTTATAAGGGTATTGCTCGTGCAAATACTCTTCTCGAGGTTTTGGAGAAGGCAGAAGAAACTCCTGTTCAGAAGCAGGCTCGTGGCGAGGCTCTCGCTCTCCGTGCTTACTACTACTATGAGTTGGCTTCAATGTATGGTAATGTGCCTCTCGTTCGCAATGCTTCTGAGGCTGACAACAAGCAGGGCGATGTTGAGACTCTTTGGGGTCAGATCCTTCAGGACTTCCGCGACGCTGCTGAGTTGATGTCAAGTGAGAAGAAGACTAATGGTCATCTTGACAAGTACACAGTTGAAGGTCTCCTCACTCGTGCATGGTTGTTCTACACAGGTATGTATTGTAACGGTAGCGACATCGCTGGTCTTACAAGTACAAACTATAATCCTCTCACATCTGTTGCTCTCCCTGATGGTAGTACTCTTACAAAGGAAGATGTAAAGAAGTATATTAACGATGCTGCATATCCTGAGACTCCTGCTTACTCACTCGTTCCTGACTTCCGTACCCTTTGGGCATACACTAACGCTAAGACCGTTGAGCAGTATGATTATACCGCAGGTAAGGGCTTGAAGTGGGTTGAGGATGACAACAAGGTTAACCCTGAGTCAATGTTTGCTATCAAGTTCAACAAGCAGGCTTCTTGGTCAACTACTATCGGTTATGCTAATGGTATCGCTCTCCACTTCGGCGTTCGTAACGATAACAAGTATGCTGACACATTCCCATTCGGTACAGGTTGGGGTGCTGGTCCTGTTGCTGAGAACCTCATTATTGATTGGAAGTCAACAGAGCCAACCGATATCCGTCTTGAGGCAACAATTAACGACTGGAGAACATACCCAAATTATTACGATGCTTCTGCTCAGGACTTCGTTCAGGAAACAGACTTCTTCAACAAGAAGTGGTCTCCAATCACAAACAAGCGTGATGGTGATACATTTGCTCCTACATTTGAGAATGATATGTACCCAGGCAAGTGGGATGTATCTGGTGCTGACAACTTCCAGCTTGGTAACATCCATGACCTTGTACTCCTTCGCTATGCTGATGTCCTCTTGATGTGGTCTGAGTTGTACGAAGACGCTAAGGGTCTTAATGAGGTACGCCACCGTGTAGGTCTTGAACCTGTTGATTATTCTCTTGAGGCCCTCCAGAACGAGCGTCGTTGGGAGCTTGCTTGTGAGGGTATCCGCTGGAATGATATCCGCCGTTGGCACATCGCTGCTGCAGCTCTTGAGAAGCAGACAAATACTAACATCTATGTTGGTGGTGAAGCAACAAAGAATACAGCTCACAACGGTGGCTACGCTGCTCGTTATAAGGCAACTGCTGGTTTCCACAAGATGCCAGAGAGCCAGATCGCTCTTGAGACTGTAGTTCAGAACCCAGGTTGGACTGATGCTTCAAGTGAATACAGCCAGTGGTAATTAATTCATCAATAAATTAGATACAACAATGAAAAAGTATATATTCGTAATGATGGCTGCTGCGGCATTGTTCACTGCTTGCGATCCACAGATCGACAACAAGGATTGGAGTGGCCAGACTGTTAGTGCTGATGAGCTGACAGTAAATATTGTGAATCAGTACGACTTGAATGCTGATGGTACTTATACAAAGAGTCCTGACGGTAACTATGTCGAGTTCGCTACAAGTCCAAGTAAGGTTGTTGAGGTTTACTATATCAACAACAAGGGCGCTGAAATGATTCTTTCAAAGGGTAAGCCAAATGGTATTTTCCCTCTTGCTCCTGCTCGTGGTTCAGAGCCTGTTCAGACAGTTTACTTCCGTACTCGTGAGTATGATGGTTCTTCTGTAACAGTTTCTACACAGGTAACAGTAAAGGTTGCAACCGACCTCTCTACAGAGATGAAGCTCTTCTGCTCTAACTCTGGTTCAAAGAAGTGGTTCTGGATGCCAACATCTGCAAACGGCGGTGCTGTTTGGGGTAATGGTGGTTACCAGGCTGGTGCTCAGGATGGTTCTGAGAACATCAACGGCGCTTGGTGGGGCTGTGGTGTTGAGGACGGCGAGTGCGGTGACAAGTTCAACAGCCAGCTCCAGCACTCTGCAGCAGGTAAGATCACAGGTGAGGAGTACTCAACATCTTATATGCAGTTCAACGAGGATGGTACTGTAGATAAGTTTGACAAGGATGGCAACAAGCTCGGTACTGGTTCATTCTCTATCGATGACTACAATAACGGTGAGCCTATCGATGCAAATCTTAACGTTGCTTACCTCAATACTTCTGAAGGTGCAATCCTTTGGCCATACGCTATTAATAAGCAAGGTTTCCAGCCAACTCGTTTCGAGGTTGCTCATCTCTCTGTTGATCGTATGGTTCTCATCTATGCTGCTCCTGGTACAGGCTCATGGTCAGAGTGTACTTGGTGGTCGTTCTCAAGCAACGATGACCTCGCAGGTTACCTCACCACTTCTCCAAAGTGGGGCTGGGCTCCAACATCTGTCAACGGCGGTGCTGTTTGGGGTAACGCAGGTTATCAGGCAGGTGCTCAGGACGCTTCTGGCGCTATCAACGGTGCTTGGTGGGGCTGTGGTGTTGAGGACGGCGAGTGTGGTGATAAGTTCAGCAGCCAGCTCCAGCACTCTGCAGCAGGTAAGATTACTGGTGAAGAGTACAGCACTTCATTCATGACATTCGGTGAGGATGGCATCATCGCTAAGTTCGATAAGGATGGCAATAAGCTCGGCGAAGGCTCATGGAGCATTGAGAAGGGGGCTACACCTGGTGGCTTCAACGCAACTCTTAAGACAACTGAGGGTGCAATCCTTTGGCCATACGCTATTAATAAGCAAGGTTTCCAGCCAACAGCATTCGAGATTGGTTACATCTCTAAGGACAAGATGATTCTCATCTATGCTCCTGAGGGTACAGGTGGCTGGTCAGAGTGTTCTTGGTGGTCATTTGGCGCACAGAAGTAATACTTCACTCTATTAAATATAATAAGGTGCGGGTCGAAAGGCTCGCACTTTATTTTTTTTGGAGAATTTCGCATTTTGATTGCGCATTGCGCAACTCTGTACTCAAGTTACTGGAAATCAGTATTTTAAGCTTCTGAATTTAATGACTCCTATTACGCAAACATTGCGCAGGACGCTTTTCTATTGCGCAATCTCTGCGCAATCATTTTTCACCATTGCGCAACGTAACATCTTGATAATCAATGCCTGAGCCACTCATTTGCGCAATGCGCAATCAAAATGCAAAATTCTCCGAAAAGTTTATTGTGGAAAGAGGTTTTTCTCATTCCTATGGAATGACAGGAAATTCGCTAGCGAATTCAACGTCAAAGTGCCCAAATGAAGTTGTCATTTGGGCGGAATGAGGAGATCATTTCAATGGAATGAAGTGTTCATTTGGGTGAAATGGCAATCGTTCGTGGTTGTACTCATTTGCCAAAGACTTTGCTACTCTGAACCTGCGCAGCAGAAACTTTTGTCGGGACTTGGTGGAGTCAAATAATTTGTTTACCTTTGTACGGTAATAAACAAATATGCAAATGAAACATTTTTCTATATTATTCGTTCTGTTGGCACTTGTTGCATTCGTATCTTGCGACAACAAGGGCGAGAAGTTTGTCATCAAAGGAACAACAACACAGGATCGCCTCAATGGTGAGCGCGTGTTCCTTGTGCCTTTCGGCGGTAAGCAGATTGAGGATAGCATCGGCGTTGACTCTGTTGTTATTAAGGACAACAAGTTCGAGTTCACCGGTCATGGCGAGTATATTGCTCGTATCACAATGGACAAGCGAGTGCGTTACGGCACACAGGACTTGCTCATCGTGACAGAAGGCGGTGGAGTAGTGGAGGTTGTACTCGATTCTGTGTCACACGGTGGTGGTACTCCGCAGAACGAGGCATTGGAACAGTGGAAGACTATGAAGATCGCGCATGATCAGATTGGTGGTCCGCATGTGGTGCGCCTTGTGAAGATGCGCCAGGCTGGCGACACTATCAATGCAAACTTGTTGGCTGACTCTTTGAAGATTTTCAATGAGCAGTTCAATGAGCAGGTTCACGAAATAACAAGAGTGCTGGGTAAAGGCACCGTCTATGATTTCCTGACGAATCGTTACGGAAAGTAGAATGAGGCATGAGTAAATCCCATTTACATAAGCAGAGCGTCATGTCCATCGTGCGATGGATTGCAGCGGCTTTGGTCTTGGTGTCGGTGACACTGTTCTGGTGGCTTGGGCATTATGAAGTGCTGAACTATCAGGAACAGTACCAGATGTTCCAGACTACCCCGGAATACCTCCTATCACATCTCACTGTGGCAGGAGGCGTATCTGTGTATATAGCCGAATTCCTCACACAGTTCAATCTCTATCCTTTCGTCGGGGCATTGTTCATTGGCCTTCAGATGGTGGCAGTGATGCTCCTTGTTGACCGACTAGCGTTAGCGATGCTTCGACATGCTCAGCACAGGTTAGCGAAGGCACTGGCTGTGCTGATGGGCGTTGCCAGTGTGGTGTTGCTTTGCTGGATGATGGGCGATGAGAACCTCTTGCCGTCGTTTCTCGTGGCTGTGGTGCTGGCACTTGCATGCCTGAATCTCATTTTTATTCCAAAGAAGAAAACACTGCGCCTTGTTGCAACGGTTGTTGTGCTGCCGATGATTTTCTGGTTGTGTGCCGATCGCCATTACCGTATTCCACATCAGTTCCTCTCGGCTCCCGGGTTCAATGCCGATAAAACCGAGGTGTTGCAGTATGATATGCTCGTGAGACAAGGTGAGTGGACAAAGATTATAAAGAAAGCCGAGCAGCATAATCCTACTCATCCGTTAGCCATTCAGGCATTGAACCTCGCCCTGGCAAAGAAGCAGTGGCTTGGTGACAGAATGTTTGAGTTCAAGCAGATTGGTGTTGAGGGCCTGATGTATCCTTGGAAGAACAACAGCGTTGACAATGTCATCTCTTCGGAAGTGGCATGGAATGTGGGATTTGTCAATACCGCTTTCAGATACAGTTTCGACTCACAGGAGGCTATCCCTGACAAGCGAAAGAGTGCGCGACTGACCAAACGAATGGCAGAATGCTGCATTGTCAATGGCGATTATAAGGTGGCACGGAGGTATCTCAATATGCTGAAGCATACGCTGATGTACAGCAAATGGGCTGAAAGAGCCGAGAGGGTGCTGGGCGATGGGGGGACCGACGGAAAAGCGTCGGGAACAGTGGCAGGAGCGTCGGATAAAGTGGCGATGCATCCTATCTGGGGAGTGAAGCGCAGCCTCCGTCCGAAGCAGGAGTATTTCTTCTATTATCCGGAATTGCCGAAACTCTTCGCCCTCCTTGCAACCGAGAGTGGAGGTAAGAACCAGATAGCCTGGGAGTATTTCAATGCTGCGGCATTGCTCAAAGGCGACTTGCAGACATTTGTCGGGATGAGCCATTACAGTCATGAGATGTTCGGCAGGACTGTCCTTCCTCGTCATCAGCAGGAAGCATGGGCGTTCTATTGGACCTCGGCAAATCCTTCGTTTGAAGGCATTCCAGTGGTAATCACCACAGAGATACAACAGCGAATAACAACTTTCGCACAGCAGTTCATGCAGAGTAAGGGCCAGTTCACAGGTTTTGAACAAGCATACAACGACACCTACTGGCTTTATTTCCTCAAAATGCAACAGAAAGCCAGTCAGAAGCAAGAACCTGACGGTATGACCGGAGCAACAAGAATATAGTGTTGATAATTCTATGCGTGGTATTTGTTTATACATAATATTTGTCTCAGTAGTACTCGTTTCTTCGTGTACTCCAACGCCGAAAGATGTTACAACAGTAGCATCACAGCCAGAGATATACCCAGACTATACCGATGTTACCATTCCAGCCGAGATTGCACCAATGAATTTCGGCATGGCTGATGATGCCGTGGAGGCTGTTGATGTGGTTGTAAAAGGCAGCAAGGGCGGTGAGATACACAACACCCACGGACTATTCTCGCCCGACGAAGTGGCCCAGTTTGATATTGACGAGTGGCACTCGCTGACAGAGCAGAACAAGGGAGGCGCACTCTCCTTCACTGTGACAGCCCTGAAAGAAGGCAAATGGACCGAATACAAGCCATTCACGATGACCGTCAGCACATATCCGCTGGATGAATACGGTATAGTGTATCGCAGGATTGCACCGGGCTTTGAGACCTTCTCGAACATCGGAATGTATCAGCGCGACTTGGGCTCGTTCAAAGAGGAGACTCTGTTTGATGTGAAGGACGTGGATGGACAGTGCATGAACTGCCACTATGCTAATCGTGGTGATGCCAACCAGTTTCTTGTTCATGTACGAGGCAAGCACGGTGCTACGATGGTTCGCAATGGAGGACATGACGCCTATCTGAACACCAAGACAGAAAACACTTTCGGTAGTTGCGCCTACGGTTATTGGCATCCTGACGGCAGATATTGCGTGTTCTCGCTCAATATCCCTTTGCAGAATTTCTACGAGAACGAGCATAAGATTATTGAACCATGGGACGGACAGTCGGATATCGTAGTGCTCGATATGGAAACCAACCAGTTGATACGCACCCCGCTGCTTGAAGGCGATGATTTCCAGACCACTCCAACATTCTCGCCAGATGGAAAGACTATCTATTTCTCGGCATCACCAGCATGCGAAATGCCTAATGAATATAACAAGGTGAAATACAGTCTCTGTTCCATTTCGTTTGATGCCGCAACAGGCACATTCGGCGAGAAGGTAGATACCATCATCAGCGGTGGACAAATTGACAAGAGTATATCCATAGCCCGCCCTTCCTATGACGGTAAGTACCTCATGTATTGCCAGATGGATCACGGAACAACACCGCTCTATCATAAGGACAGCGACCTTTGGTTGCTTGATCTTGCCACAGGCGAGACTCGCCCGATGGATGAGGTGAACAGCAACGGATCGGATGCCTACCACAACTGGAACATCAATTCCCATTGGTTTGTGTTCGGCAGTAAGCGTGAAGACGGATACAACTCGTTGCCATATTTCTCGTGCATGAATGATGACGGCAAGGCAACAAAGCCTTTCCTTCTGCCACAGGAGAATCCGAAGAAATACTATCTCGAAAACCTCCACTCGTTTAATGCCCCTGATTTTACCCGCGAAAGGATAGACCTTGATCGCCGTGAATTCGGACGAAAGATAATGAGTGATGAGAGGATACAAGTAAAATGATGAACAATGAATGTAATATCTGATACAAGGAAATGCTCTTTCCTCCCGTCTCGGGGGATTGCTGTCGGTCTGGTTGGAACAGTGCTTCTGTACATCGCAGTGATGCTGTGGTGGACAGGAAGTTATCTGGGAACTATATCATACCACGAACAGTTGCAGATGTTCCTCTGCAATGGTGACTATTTCTGCGAGCGAGTGGCGTTGCCAGGCGGATTGGCAGACTATGTGTCGGAGTTTCTCGTCAGTTTCTTCTTCTATGCACAGATAGGAGCCGGCATCATTGCAGCCCTTGTGGTGATGGTGCAACTGCTCTCGTGGTGCATGATTCGCAGACATGGCAATACCGCAATAGGTTTCGCATTGAGTTTTGTTCCGGCTATGCTTGTGTGGGCAGTGTTGGGCAATCCTGACATTCTGATATCTCTGCCAGTAGCGATGATTGGCGTGATGGCATTCTGTTGCATCGCAAAACCAAGAATATGGCTGATGGCAGTACTCCTGCCAGTGGCATATTGGCTGTTCGGTCCTATGTTCTATGGCATGGTGATATACTTCGCAGTATGGGCAATCATCGAAAAACGATGGTTTACAGGCGTTTTCATCGTAGTGATGACAATAGCAATAATGATTGCAAGCAGCCTGTGGCTGAACTATCCGCTCTATCGCGTATTGGTGGGACTGAACTATTACCGATTCCCAACCACATTGCCTTATATCATGGTTGTGCCGATGCTTCTGGCTTCGCTGCTTCCGTTTGTGAACAAGGGTGTTGTCAGCCTTGCACCAATGCTTGGCGGAAAGGACGTGAAGACGCTGATTCCGGCTCTCGTGGTGTGTGTGGTGCCTTGCTACCTTGTAGTCAAATCGATGTATGTGAAGGATGTGCACGATGTTTTGGAGTATGACTATCTGGTGAGAACAACCCAGTGGAACAAGATTATAGCCAAGGCAGGAAAGAAGTCGCCTGACACTCCGAATACTGTGGTGAGTCTTAACCTCGCACTGCAACAGGTGGGCAGACTGCCTTATAACCAGTTTGACTATTTCCAGAATGGTTCGGAAGGACTGCTGCAAAGTTGCGAGCGTGACTTCGTTTCTCCAGTTCCTACAGCCGAGGCGATGTTCCGACTTGGAATGATAAACGCAGCACAGGAGTATTATTTCGAGGCTCAGGAGGCGATACCGAACTTCCGTAAGAGTGGGCGACTGACACGTCGACTGGCTGAAACAAATATCATCAACGGACAGTATGAGGTGGCACGCAAATATCTCAGAATGTTGCAACAGACCATCTGCTATGCCGACTGGGCAACAAAAACCGAGGCTCTCCTCGGCAATGAGAAAGCCATCAATGAACATCCTGTCTATGGTGAGGCAAGGAAATGCCAATATACCGACGACTTCCTCTTCTCTGACAAGGAGATGGATATGATGCTCGGTCTGTTGTTAGTGAAGAATCCGCAGAACAAGATGGCTTACGAATACCTTATGTCGTATATCATCCTGAACCGAAACCTTGAACATTTCTATGAGTATTTCCAGTTGGGTAAGGATCTCGGCTATAAGGAACCACCGACAATCTATCAGGATGTACACGCTGCGATAGAAGCACGGAACACAAGCAGAAGTCTTCCTGCTGTGTCAAACAACACATGGAATTATTTGTTTAACGGAAAATAAAACCTATGCGACATATTTGTTTTTACCTTATTATAATGGTAGTGGTGCTACTCCAAGGTTGCACCCCTACACCAGACAATGTACAGAAGGCTGGTTCGAAGCCAGAGATATTCCCTGACTATGCTGAAGTAACCATTCCGGCTGATATCGCACCACTCAACTTCAATGTGCTGGGTGATGGCGTTGAGGCTGTGTATGTAACAGTGAAAGGCGAAGCCGGTAGTGAGATTATTGCGTCGGGTAGGGACAATCTTGCCGATTTCGATATCGATGAATGGCATTCGCTGCTTGAAGTAAACAAGGGGAAAACGCTCTCTGTTACAGTGATAGCAAAGGAAAACGGTCAGTGGAAAGAATATGAGCCTTTCAATATCTTTGTGAGCAACAATGCTATGGAAGACTACGGACTGACCTACCGTCGCATTGCTCCGGGTTATGAGGTTTACAGCAAGATGGGAATCTATCAGCGCTGTCTGCAGGATTTCAACGAGGAACCTATCATTGAGAACACCATTGCACCAGGTGCTTGCATCAACTGTCACTCCTCGAATGCTACAAATCCAGACCAGTTCACCTTCCATGTGCGTGGAATGAATGGTGCTACTGTGGTGAAGGACGGTGAACTGCTGGAGGCTTTGCAGGCACGCAATGATACTCTTGGAGGTTCGATGGTCTATCCTTATTGGCACCCTTCGGGCAAATACTGTGCTTATTCCACCAACAGCACTCATCAGGCATTCCATTCGGTGGCTAACGAACGAATAGAGGTGTATGACACAGCCTCAGATGTGTTTGTGTATAACCCACAGACGCACGAGATTATAAAAGACACTCTGCTCTTTACCCCCGATCATTTCGAGACATATCCGGCATTCTCGCCTGACGGGAAAACACTGTATTTCGTGTCTTCACTGAAAAAGGAAATCCCGGCAGAGTACAAGGAAATACGCTACGACCTCTGTTCCATTGCCTTTGATGCCGAGAAGGCACAATACGGTGACAAGGTTGACACCCTCTTTGCTGCTTCAAAGCAAGGCAAGAGTCTGGTGATGCCACGCCCTTCTTATGATGGTAAATACCTGATGTTTACCCTCGCCGACTATGGGTGTTTCCCTATCTGGCATAAGGAAGCCGACTTGTGGCTGATGGATCTTCAAACTGGGGAGTCACGCCCGATGAATGAAGTGAACAGTGATGATACGGAGTCATTCCATAACTGGTCGAGCAATAGTCAGTGGTTTGTGTTTTCTTCGCGCCGTGGAGACGGTCTCTACACACGCCTGTACCTTTCTTCTATCGATACACATGGAAAGGCCACAAAGCCGTTCCTCCTTCCACAGAAGAATCCGCAGAAGTACTATGGCGAGACGGTATTCTCATTTAATGTGCCTGACTTCACCAACAAGAAGGTGGATCTCAATGCTCACGAAGCAGCAAAGAAGATCCGCAGTGAGGTGAGGGTAGGTACCAAGGTGAAATAAAAACTATTTGAAATTCACGGCATCGCCTTCCATAGCCTTTTTTACATCGTGAACATCAAAAGGCAGTTTGTCCTTTCCCTGCTCAGGAGCATTGAAGGATTTCAGGCAATTGTCGTAGAAGTGAGGATGCTTCTGCGGCAAGACAAAAGGTTTTGTGCTCTTACCCGAAGCATCAATGTGGGTGTAATATGGCTTACCGTACAATCCGTCGCCACGCTTAGAGGCAAAGACAAGCCATCGCGAATTTGAAGACCACGAGTGATATGTATCCGACATATCGGAATTAATAATCTGGCAATCTATCAATTGATAGTTGTTATTTAAATCCATGATCGCCAGGTCAGCCTCGCGATGCCAGATAGGGAAAGTGCCATAGTCAGCGAGTGTGAACACCAGATAACGGCCATCTGGCGAGATGCGAGGATGGCACACACTCTTTCCTTCGCGCTCAGCATCATAGACAGTCTCGATGGTTTCACCGAAAGTTCCTGTCTGTTCATCAAAAGCAATGCGACAAAGACTGTATTTAGTGTCTTTTAAGTGGTCCACTGACGCCATTGCTGGGGCAGTACAGAAATAAATATACTTCCCGTCGGGTGAGAAGGTAGGGAAGGTTTCAAATCGAGTTGAGTCAGCCAGAATAGGACAGTTGAGGAATTCCTTTGTGGCAAGGTTCGCCACGAAAACATCGCTCACTGTGTCGAAAACCTCCAGGCGTTTGCTTCCTGCAGAATGGAAAGCAGGGATAATCTTGTTTGTGGAGAACACCATGAACTGTCGCGAAGGAGAGAATCCGAAATATACACTGCCACTTGGCCATTCAGGGCGTTTCAGGTTAAGTTTCTGCAATTCGCCATCAATATTGAGGATAGCACCGCCACCCTCTCCACGCACGTAGAACATTGATGTGTGGGAATCCTGTCCGGCATAGGTGTGGCAGTTCATACAGCGGTTGCCCACAACACCATAATCCGAGAAATTCCTTGTGTCGAAGTTCTCCACGCAACGCTCCTGCAATACCAGATTGTTGAACACCTCGTAATCAGGTTCTATTAATCGGTAGGTAAGATACGGATCAACCTTATCCGGAGACACCGACCAGTTGAAAGCCTTGTACTCGCACCATTCGCCAGCCACTTTTGCCAGCACTCTTACATGAATGTCTTTCCCTACATTCTCTTTCAGGAGCGTTTGCCAGTCATCCTCGTCGAACTCCACCGCATCGCCCTTCGCATTATAGAACTCCACATCATTAATCATCACGCATATACGTTCGGGCGCATTGCGAAGGATGAAATTCAGTGGAGCGATGTTCTCAGGAATCGTCACCCCGATATAGTCAGGAAACATCGGAACATCGGTGCCGAGTGTCTTTACATTCTTCGGGCTCTCAGAACAAGCCACGAAGATTATTGTCGCAAGTAGGAGTAATATTTTTTTCATTGCTGTTTTGTCTGTTTGTAAATCTGGTCGAACAGTGATTTTCCACCATTGCCATATCGTTCATAGTCGCTGACGAACACATCCTTCTGGCCTGAGAGCATGTCACTGCAAAGCAGATAATGCAGAGCCACTGTGTTGTCGGGATTGCTGTCGAGCAACTGGGTGAGGATAGTATAGCAGTTATCACCCAGTCGAATATCATCATTTGTATTGATAAATTCATGTTTCCGGGCAATCTCTGTCTTTACTTCAGGCGTCTGAGAACCAGGCGTATGGTCCTTTGCCCATTGCTTATAAACTGTGGTCTTGCTCAGCAGACGCAGATATTTCATTGCCGCTTCATTATCGCCTTTGACAAGATTGGTTTCCGCCAAACGCTTCACCATGCGTGCATTCACCCCACGAGGCGAGAAGGTGTTGGCAAGTAGTGCCGCACGCTCTGCATAAGTCATATCTCCGATAAGATAGTACAATTCGTTGATCATCATTATACTATACATCGGGGTGTCCTCCCCAATGCTAAGGAATGTGCCGAGGAACGGATTGTCGAGGGTAGGAAGATACTCTGGGAGTACACCCATCTGAGCCAAGGAAAGGCAGTGGAAGAATGCCATCTGATCGTTTTTCTCGCCTTCCATTGTGTTGTACATACCTACAACTTTGTTGTAATGTCCCCAGTAATACTCGTTGTCGAGCGATATTACGCGCTCGAATGTCTTTGCATATTCATAGTCCACCCATGAGCCAGAACCTGGGTAGTTGGTTGCCTTCTTTGTGGAGAAGTGATAATACTTTGCGACAGGTTCTGTCAATGCAAAAGGCAGAGCGGCAATCAGCAGTGTGGGCAGTGCTCCTCCCTTTAGCAAAGCTATGAGGGGATTTCCCTTGATCCCTCCTTCTCGTGGGAGAGGACGGGCGGTGAGGCTTTTCGCAATCTCCGGAATCAACAAGGCGAACATTCCGTATCCGAAGCACCAATAAGCCAATGGTATCATCATAGCGAATCCAATGCATCTCAACCACCATTTCTTTATTATGCAGTGAAGCAAGTCGTGGCATAGCCAAAGAACCAGTGCACCACAGAGGGCAACGACTCCTGACAGAGGGTAATTCTCGTCGAGACAAAGTCTTGCTTGCCATGTGATGAACACCAAAGCAATGATAAACGCCAACCAACCGATAGCCTTGTTGTTTCTGGCAGCAAGTGAGTGTTCCACTGTCCGGCGAGCCAAATCACCAAGAGTCATCAGCACCAGTGTTAGGATTGCTGGTCCTGCAAAGAGGTAATAATAAAATTGTGTCAGCCAATCACCGAGGAGACAGGCAAGCCACGCAGGTCGATCGAGATATCCCAACAGATACTCACTGTCATTCAGGAACAACTGATTCTGCTCCTGATAGAAGAAATGGTAATGGAACCTGCTTTGAAAAAACACATAGCAAGCAATGCCCCATACTGTTATCAATAACAGTTTAGGCCATTGGAATCGCAGGTATTGCAATAGGGATTTAACCATATTTAGTCGTTTTTTACAATACAAAGGTACAAAAACAACATAAATCTTCAAAGAAAGCCCATCAGCTTTTGTGTCACAATGGTAAAAAAGTGTTATAAGATGTCAAAATAATGCGTTTTGATTGCCGAAATAATCTTTAATTTTGCAACCGAATAGTAATTGCGGGTGTGCGTATGCGTATAAACACCTGTTTGGGAATGTATTTATTACTGAATCAGTAGTCTAGCAAGATTATAAGTACTAAAAAATATTATTAACTAACTAAAAAGCCATTAAGATGGAAAAAACATTCAAAATCAAGCTCGCGTTGGTATCGCTGCTTATGTTCTTCGTGGCCCAGGTGAATGCAC
>JAZQOD010000293.1:0-10273 GCA_045627685.1 Prevotella sp.
TAGCCGAGGAGGTTCTGTGCCTCGATGTCGATGTCGTAGGTGAAATTGCCGAGGTGCTTATGTCGCAGATGACCGTTGATAATACCGATAGGGTTGTCGCGGTCGAAGATAGTGTCATTGATAAGCGCTATATCGTCAGGCACAAGGATGGCGTGAGCATTCTGTATGGTGTAGCTGGTGTTGAGCGGTGTGACATTGGTAGTGCCACTTACATGAGCCTCGCCGACAAGTTGGATGGCCTTGAACGGTCCCACCACATTGATGTCGCCCCAGCCATACACATCGACATGATCGAGGAAGGTGTCGCAGAAATATTCGAGGAACTCCAGACGAGTACCGTCAGCATGCACCTTCAGATCCAGTTCGCTGTTCTTTGGCGATACAAAACCGTCGATCTTGGTCTTGCCCGTTTCGTCCAGTGCTATGGCGTCGATGTTGATGGCACCCTCGTCGATATTCCAGTTTGCCTTCGCATCGAGGGTTCCAAGGCGACCGTCCATGAAGGTGAAGTTCTTCACGATGAGTTTCGCGTCAGCCTCTGGTTTGCCGAACAGTGAACGGCCGTGAGCCTCGCCAGTGGCATTGCCCGCAAACTCCACAGAGTGGAAGTTGACGAGCCCGAGGATGTAACTCACATTGACATCCTTCAGTTCCACCTTCAGTTCATCGTCGGTGCTGTCGGTAGCCTTTCCGTTGATGGCGATACGCTGGTCGGCATGATGCACAGCAAAACGCTCCACCTCGAGGTGCTTCGCGTAATATTTAATATGTGCAGGGTCGATGGTCCATACGGAGTCGTTGACATACACCTGCGAAGGCTTGATGTTCACATCAGCCTGCGACAGTCCCTCGCCATTGGTACTGAAACTTGCCACAGCGTTCATCTCGCCCTTGAGGACATGCTTGCCGTCGGAATGGAACACAAACTTCGATGTCAGTTGGTTGTCGATAGCCTGAGCACGCAGAGTGTAGGTGGCACTCGACTTACGATCCTTTGTCATGGCGTTAGCCACCATTCGCATAGTGTCGTTAGGACAGGTGAGGAGCAGGTAACCATTCTTGTAGTTGCTGCCGTTGTAAGCGAAGTCGGCGGCGTCGAGGGTGATATCCACGAGATGCTTGTCATCGTCGATGTTAGCCACGAGATGTGCCGGTTCGTTGAGAGCCAGATCCATGCCAAGCAGTTTCTGTGCCCAGTCGGACTTGCTTATTGTGGCATACACATTCAATCGGTTGTTTGTGCCCTTGCTATGCTTGATGCCAGGAAGGGTAGGGAGGCGGTTGTAGATAGCGTTGGTGATGGAGTTTGCCACCGTCTCGAAGTTGAACTCACCCTCAGCAAGCAACGAGGCAAAGTCGCTCTTCAATCGGAGAGCCTGTCTGCCACCGTCGGCCGTCTTCGTCAGTTCGAGGTTATTCAGATGGTAGTTGCTGGTTTCTGACTGCATCGTCAGGTCCTTCACAACCACATTGCCCACAGCATTGTTGATGTTGCTGCCAGAGAACGAGCCATCGATGCCGAAACTGAAAACACCCTCGCCCCATCGGTCGGTGAGTCCCATCTCGTTAGGGTTGAGCGCAGCCACAGTGCCGTGGAGAGTGCCACTCGGAGTCTTCGAAGCGATGTTGTAGTTTGCCACAATGTCAGCCATGCATGCCTCGTCGTTGATATGCAGGTCGATATCCAGCGCCTTGTCGGCAGAATAATCGCCCGTAGCCTTTATATCCTTATAATGATGTTTCTTGAATATGAGCGACTTGATATCCGCATTGCCGATGGCCGAAAGCAGTCTGCCATCACGCAAAACACCATCGGCGGTGATGCTGCCGGAGAGAGCACCGAGGTCTTTGTTGCCAGTGAGTTGCTCAAGGTCGAGAGCATCAGCAAGCACATTCAACTTCGCGTTGTCGCCCACGATATTCAAGTTGAGGTCGCTGCTACCGACATCAGTATTCAACTTACCCGAAATGTCAATATTATTATTCGCTTTCCTTGCCTCGCCCGAGAGAGTCACATTGCCCAGCACTTCAACCGGTTTAGGGATGCTCTGCTGGTGGAGCCCGTTGACTATCGATGCGATGCCAGCCGAACTGGTGGTGAGGTTGTGAAGACGCACGTTCCAGTCGAGAGCGTTGCCCACAGGCAGAAGGCTGCAATCAGCAAGGACAGACAGGTCGTTGTCGAGCGAAACACTGATGTTGCTGATATCGATTTTCCTGTCGGTACCACCGATGTTCGCCGCCAGGGAGACAGTCTTGTTGTAATCGCTCAACGCAGAAACAAATGTGCCTAAGTCAGAGAGCGTTATGGTGCTTGGATTGAGTTTTCCATCAATGTGTAATGAACCATGTTTCAGTTTCTTGTTCTCAGTGGTGTATGAAGCGGTGAGAGCCGGAACGGAAATGCGGGAGCCCGGCAGTTCAATGTTCAGATCCGTGAGGCGCGCACTGCTCATACCAGCAAGCAGTTTCAGTGAGAGTTTCTGCAACTCAAAGCCACGCTTTTCCTTCAGTGAGATACGCTTGATGTTCACATCGAGAGAATCATCGGTGAGTTTGTTGAGAAGAATGTGCGCACTGATGTCGGATATATTGATATGCTTTGTTGAGAATTTTGGGGTGTTATAATCATCCAACTGATTGAATGCAATCTCACTGCGTCGGATGATGAGCGAAGAAATTTCGAGGTTGAGGGGAGTGTGTTTTGTGGTGTCCTTCGACGCAAGCGAGTCGAGCACAAACTGGAAGTTGAGCGGACTCTCGGCAGTTTTCTTGTAAAGGTTGGTCTTTAGACCGAACACCTGTGCCGATGAAATTGTTATCTTGCCGTTGATGAGATCCAGAATCTTTATCTTCGCAGAAAGACGCGGAGCCAGAAGCATCTGCTGCTGTTCCTGGTCGAGGATGAGAACATCGTTCACCGTGATGCGGTTAGGAATGCTGATGTCGGCACTCTTTATCGCTACGGATGTACCAAGCTTTTCGGAGAGGGCATCGGATACTTTTGACGCAATAAAGGCTTTCACCGCCGGAAGACTCAGCAGCAAAACAAGCGCAAGATAAAGGCCAGCGATGGTCCATATCAGTGCGTTAATTATCCTTCTTAAACCCTTCAATGAAGTCTGTATTTTCTAATTACACCACAAAATTACATTTTTTTTGGCTCATTCCTAAATATTTCGCCTATTTTTCTTCTTTTTATTGCCATTTTTTAGTAAATTTGCAGTTGCTACGCACATAGTAAATAAGTACATGTGCGTGTAGTGTGAAACTATTTAGTTGAAATTGAAAGAATAATCATAAATACACAATTTAATTTTAGTTTATGGCAAATGTAATCAAATTACGAAAAGGCCTTGACATCAAACTCGTAGGTGCGGCACAGGGTGAGAAGAAAGCCCTCGCTGCAAGCGCAGAGTATGCTCTTGTCCCTGACACTTTCGTGGGTGTTACTCCGAAGGTTGTTGTGAAAGAGGGCGATGTTGTTAAGGCTGGTGACGCCTTGTTCGTCAGCAAGCAGCAGCCAGCAGTGAAGTTCGCCTCTCCAGTGAGCGGTGTCGTTTCTGCTGTTGAGCGCGGTGACCGTCGCAAGGTTCTGTCAGTAAAGGTTAAGGCCGACGCTGAGCAGCAGTATGCTGACTTCGGTGTGAAGAATGCCGCAGCCCTCACTGGTGAGCAGGTAAAGACTGCAATCCTCGAGGCAGGCTTGTTCGGCTATATTAACCAACTGCCTTACGCAGTAGTAGCAAACCCACAGGACGAACCAAAGGGTATCTTTGTTTCTGCCTTGCGTGACATGCCTCTGGCTTGTGACTTCGAGGTAGAGTTGAAGGGCAATGAGGCTGCTTTCCAGGCTGGTCTCACAGCACTTTCAAAGGTGGCAAAGACCTATCTCGGTATCGGTGCAAACCAGACTGCTGATGCTCTCGTCAATGCTAAGGATGTTGACGTGAATGTGTTCAGCGGCAAGTGTCCTGCAGGAAATGTCGGTGTTCAGGTGAACCACCTCGACCCAGTGAACAAGGGTGAGGTAGTATGGACTGTTGACCCATCGGCAGTGATCTTCATCGGTCGTCTGTTCACTACAGGCAAGGTGGATCTTACACGCACAGTGGCTGTTGCAGGTGCAGAGGTGAAGAACCCTAAGTTTGTTGATGTGAAGGTAGGTGCACCACTCGCTGATGTTCTCGCAGGCGAACTCGACGGTGTTGAGGGCAAGCGCGTTATCAATGGTAACCCGCTGACTGGTGTTCTCTGTGCAGCAGTTCCTTACGTAGGAGCACACACATCAGAGGTGACCGTTATCCCAGAGGGCGACGAGGCTGACGAGATGCTCGGCTGGATTCTCCCACGTTGCAAGCAGTTCTCTACACACCGCAGTTACTTCTCATGGCTCTGTGGCAAGAAGGCTTACAACCTCGATGCTCGTATCAAGGGTGGTGAGCGCCACATGATTATGAGTGGTGAGTACGACAAGGTATTGCCAATGGATATCTACGGTGAGTACCTCATCAAGGCTATCATCGCTGGCGACATCGACCGTCAGGAGGCTCTCGGTATCTACGAGGTGAGCCCAGAGGACTTCGCTCTGGCTGAGTTCGTTGACTCATCAAAACTTGAATTGCAGAAAATCGTTAGACAGGGTCTCGATATCCTGAGAAAGGAGAATGCATAATATGAAAGCACTTAGAAAATATGTAGACAAGATCAAGCCAAACTTCGTAGAAGGTGGTAAGTTCTCGTATCTGCAGAGTGTCTTCGAAGGCTTCGAGACATTCCTCTTCGTTCCAAACGATACAGCAAAGAGCGGTGTTCATATCCATGACTCTATCGACTCAAAGCGTATCATGTCGTTTGTTGTTATTGCCCTGATGCCAGCATTGCTGTTCGGTATGTACAATGTGGGTTATCAGAATGCTCTCGCTGCAGGTCAGTTGGCAAGCACCACATTCGTTGAGATGTTTGTGTTCGGTCTGTTGGCTGTACTTCCAAAGATTATCGTTTCCTATGTGGTAGGTCTCGGCATCGAGTTCATCTGGGCACAGTGGAAGCACGAGGAGATTCAGGAGGGTTATCTCGTATCAGGTATCATCATCCCAATGATCGTTCCTGTGAACTGCCCACTCTGGATGCTCGCTCTGGCTTGCGCATTTGCTGTAATCATCGGTAAGGAGATTTTCGGTGGTACTGGTATGAACATCTTCAACCCAGCACTCATCGCCCGCGCATTCCTGTTCTTCTCTTACCCAACAAAGATGTCGGGTGACACAGTATGGGTTGCTGACGATACTATCTTCGGTATGGGCCATCAGTTGGCTGACGGTACAACCGCTGCTACACCATTGGCAGCAGGCGTTGAGAACCTCGATGTGACAAACGCTGTTATCGGCCTTATCCCAGGTTCTATCGGTGAGACATCGGTAATCGCTATCGCCCTCGGTGCAATCATCCTGTTGTGGACTGGCGTTGCTTCTTGGAAGACTATGGTATCGGTATTCGTAGGTGGTGCTGCTACCGCTGCATTGTTCCACGGTCTTGGTATGAGCGACCTCTGCGTTTGCGAGCACCTCGTACTCGGTGGTTTCTGCTTCGGTGCTGTGTTTATGGCTACTGACCCAGTTACTTCTTGCCGCACAGAGACAGGTAAGTACATCTATGGTTTCCTCATCGGTGTTGTAGCAATCGTTGTTCGCGTGATGAACCCTGGTTATCCAGAGGGTATGATGCTCGCTATTCTCCTTATGAATATGTTCGCATCAACCATCGACTACTATGTTGTCAATGCTAATATCAACAAGCGTGCTAAGCGTGCTAATAATAAATAAGGAGGACAGGATATGGCAAAACTGAATACAAATAACAACGGCTATATTATTGCTTACGCAACCGGCCTTGTGGTGATTGTTGCCTTTTTGTTGGCATTCGTATCATCTGCTCTCCAGGACACTATCGATGCTAATGTGAAGCTCGATGTGAAGAAGCAGGTTATGGCTTCGCTCAATGTGCGCGAGTTTGCTGACGATGCTGATGCTGAGGCAAAGTATGCGGAGATGATCGGCGAGAATGTCGAGGTTATCGATGCTGATACAAAGACAGTGCTCTATACTGCTACTGTTGACGGCGAGACAAAGTATGTGCTCTCTGTCAAGGGTCAGGGACTCTGGGGCCCAATCTGGGGCTATATTGCTCTGAACGCAGACAAGCAGACTGTCTTCGGTGCTTACTTCAACCACGAAGGTGAGACCGCTGGTCTTGGTGCAGAAATCAAGGACGACAAGTCTTGGCAGGCAAAGTTCCAGGGCAAGAAGGTCTTTGATGGTGAAAATGTTGTTCTTGGCGTGAAGAAGAACGTTACTCTCCCAGAGAGTGAGGTTGATGCTGTCACAGGTGCAACTCTTACTTCGGATGGTGTTGACCAGATGTTGAAGGAGTCGATCTCAAGATACAACGCAGTGTTAAATGCTAAATAATAGGAGAACATCGATATGAGTTTATTTTCAAAAGCAAACAAGGAAGTTTTCCTTACTCCTCTGAATAGCAATAACCCAATCCTTATCCAGGTGCTCGGTATCTGTTCGGCATTGGCTGTAACAAGCCAGTTGAAGCCTGCTATCGTGATGGGTCTTGCAGTAACAGTGATTACTGCCTTTGCTAACGTAATCATCTCACTCATCCGTAAGACTATTCCTAACCGCATCCGTATCATCGTGCAGTTGGTTGTCGTTGCAGCGTTGGTGACAATCACCAACCTCGTGCTCAAGGCATTCGTTTACGACGTGAGTGTTGAACTCTCTGTGTATGTAGGTCTTATCATTACCAACTGTATCCTGATGGGTCGTCTTGAGGCTTTCGCTTCAATGAACTCGCCAATGCCTTCGTTCATCGATGGTATTGCTAACGGTCTCGGCTATGCTTACATCCTCGTTATCGTGGGTGGTGTTCGCGAGTTGCTCGGCCGCGGTTCGTTGCTCGGCTTCAAGATTATTCCTGACTGTGTGTACGATTGGGGTTATGTAAACAACGGTATGATGACAATGCCAGCTATGGCTCTTATCCTTGTAGGTCTTGTTATCTGGGTACACCGTGGCTGTTTCTACAAAGAGGATAAATAATTTAATGTGTAAATTATAAAAGTGTAAAACTATGGATATACAGCATATTATTTCACTGTTCTTCCGTTCTATCTTTGTAGATAACATGGTATTTGCTTTCTTCCTCGGAATGTGTTCGTTCCTGGCAGTCAGCAAAAACGTGAAGACTTCATTGGGACTCGGTCTCGCAGTAACATTCGTGCTCCTGATCACTGTTCCTGTTGACTATCTCATCCAGACAAAGGTGCTCGCTGCCGATGGTATCCTCGGTGTCGATCTCACCTATCTCTCTCTCATTCTCTTTATTGCTGTCATCGCAGGTATGGTACAGTTGGTAGAGATGATCGTGGAGCGTTTCTCTCCATCACTCTATGCATCACTCGGTATCTTCCTTCCTTTGATTGCTGTAAACTGTGCTATCATGGGTGCTTCGCTCTTCATGCAGCAGCGTATCAACCTCGATCCTTCGAATACACAGTATATCGGTGATGTGTGGGATGCTCTGGCATTCGCACTCGGTTCGGGTATCGGTTGGACTCTTGCTATCGTTGCAATGGGTGCAATCCGTGAAAAGATGGCTTATTCTGATGTTCCAAAGCCACTTCAGGGTCTTGGCATTACCTTCATCACTGTAGGTTTGATGGCTATGGCAATGATGTGCTTCTCAGGTCTTAAAATCTAATAGGAGGAAATAACTATGATGAAATTTATTTTAGCATCTATCGGGGTTTTCCTCGTTGTTATCCTGCTGGTAGTCGTTGTGCTGCTGGTAGCAAAGAAGTACCTCAGCCCATCGGGTAAGGTAAAGGTGACTGTCAATGGCAAGAATACTTATGAGGTGGAGCAGGGCTCAAGCGTGCTCTCAACACTCGCTGAGGAAGGTGTTCACCTCCCATCAGCATGTGGTGGTAAGGGTTCTTGCGGACAGTGTAAGTGTCAGGTAGTGTCAGGTGGTGGCGAAATTCTTGATTCTGAGAAGGGTCACTTCACACGTAAGCAGATCAAGGAAGGCTATCGTCTTGGTTGCCAGTGCAAGGTCAAGGGCGACTTGGAGTTGAAGGTGGCTGACTCTGTTCTCGGCGTTAAGGAGTGGGAGTGTACCGTTATCGGCAACCGTAACGTTGCTACCTTCATCAAGGAGTACAAGGTGGCTCTCCCTCCAGGTGAGCACATGGACTTCGAACCTGGTTCATACGCTCAGATTCGTATTCCAAAGTTCGAGAATCTTAAGTACTCTGACTTCGACAAGTCTCTCATTGGCGATACATATCTTCCAGCATGGGAGAAGTTTGGTTTGTTCGACCTCGTATGTAACAACCCTGAGGAGACAATCCGTGCTTACTCTATGGCCAACTATCCTGACGAGGGTGATATCATCACATTGAATGTGCGTATCGCTACACCTCCGTTCAAGCCAAAGGATCAGGGGCCTGGATTCATGGATGTTAATCCTGGTATCGCTTCTTCTTACATCTTCTCATTGAAGCCTGGCGATAAGGTTATCATGTCTGGTCCTTATGGAGAGTTCCGTCCTAAGTACGGTACTGGCCGTGAGATGATCTGGGTTGGTGGTGGTGCCGGTATGGCTCCTCTCCGTGCACAGATTATGCACTGCTTGAAGACTCTCAACATCCGTGACCGCGAGATGCACTACTTCTATGGTGCTCGTGCATTGGAGGAGATACCATTCCTTGATGACTTCCTCCAGTTGGAGAAGGACTTCGACAACTTCCACTTCCACCTTGCTCTCGACCGTCCTGATCCAAAGGCTGATGAGGCTGGCGTAAAGTACACTCCTGGTTTCGTTGCTCCTGTTATGGGCGATACCTATCTCAAGCAGCATGAGGCTCCAGAAGATTGTGAGTACTACCTCTGTGGACCTCCGATGATGGCTAAGACCGTTCTCGATCTTCTCCATTCACTCGGTGTTGAGGACGACATGATCGACTTCGATAACTTCGGCGGATAATTGGCGTAGCCTTTTGTTCCGAATATAATATTTCTGCCATTTTGTCTCTTTATTGAGTCAGGATGGCAGATTTTCTTTTTGGGCATTCTGTTTGCAATAAGCAGGGCAAACAATAATTTTTAAATGATTTCAGATATGAATACACAAACACACAACAATCAGAATGCTCAACCAAAGTTTGAGAATCTGAACCGCTTTGCCATCAATCTTGTTGACAATGCACGCAAAGGAAAACTCGACCCTGTTATCGGCCGTGATGATGAGATACGCCGCGTACTGCAGATTCTTTCACGCCGTACGAAGAACAATCCTATAATCATCGGTGAACCAGGAACCGGTAAGACTGCCATTGTGGAAGGTCTTGCACAGCGAATAGTCCGTGGCGATGTGCCAGAGAACCTCAAAAACCGTTTGGTGTTCTCGCTGGACATGGGTGCTCTTGTTGCTGGTGCAAAATACAAAGGTGAATTTGAAGAGCGTCTGAAGGGTGTTATCAAGGAAGTCGTTGAGGCAGAAGGACAGATAATCCTCTTCATCGATGAAATACACACCCTTGTAGGTGCAGGAGGTGGCGAAGGTGCTATGGATGCTGCAAACATCCTGAAGCCGGCTCTCGCCCGTGGAGAGTTGCGCGCCATTGGCGCTACAACACTCAATGAGTATCAGAAATACTTTGAGAAAGACAAAGCTCTGGAGCGCCGTTTCCAGAGTGTAATGGTTGACGAGCCAAGTGAGGCGGAGGCTATCTCGATACTCCGTGGTTTGAAAGAGAACTATGAGAACCATCACAAGGTGCGCATTCAGGATGATGCTTGTATTGCCGCCGTGCGTCTTTCGGAAAGGTATATCTCTGAGCGATTCCTTCCTGACAAGGCTATCGACCTGATGGATGAAGCCGCTGCAAAACTGCGTATGGAGCGTGACTCTATGCCTGAGGAGATGGATGAGTTGACTCGTAAGGTGCGTCAGTTGGAGATTGAACGTGCTGCAATAAAGAAGGAGAATGACAGTGAGAAACTCCAGAAGTTGGAGGCTGAACTTGCTGAACTCAATGCCGAACTGTCGAAGATGAAGGCGCAGTGGGAGGCTGAGAAGAACCAGGCTGACCGTGTTCAGATTATCAAAGAGCAGCAGAAGCAACTCAAGTTGCAAGCGGAGCAGGCTGAGCGCAATGGCGACTATGGCAAGGTGGCAGAGATACGCTATTCGCGAT
>JAZQOD010000294.1:0-10503 GCA_045627685.1 Prevotella sp.
ATGTGAGTGGTTCAAAATATCTAGATGCTTGCATGCAAGATTTTTGAAACGCTCATAGCAGCAAGCCGACAGGCTCGACATAAGCGCAAGGGGTTTTTATTGTTTTTTTCAATCTCCAACCGTACAGGTCAACAAAATTTAGCAGAATTCAAAGAGTGAATAGAAACCGGTGATGGTGAACACCTGCTTGATGTCGGCATTCACATTCTTGATGATAACCTTTCCACCCTGGGCGATTGTCTGCTTGCGGAGCGAGAGGAACAAACGGAGTCCGCTTGACGAGATGAACTCAAGACCTGTGCAGTCGAGAGTGATAGTCTTGTCAGCATTGTCCATGAGAGGCTCTATGTCGCGTGAGAACTGTGCTGCCGCTGCTGTGTCAAGACGGCCTACGAGGGTTGCTAATACTTCTGTACCTTCAATCTTTACATCTAATTCCATAATTATATTTTCAATTTACACTTTTTTCTTCATTATTAATATGTTCTTGTCGTCTTGGCGTTCGTATGCCACGTCGTCCATCATCTGCTTGATGAGGAAGATTCCGAGGCCGCCGATAGGACGCTCTTCTGCCGATGAGGTGATGTCAACATCCTTGCCTTCTTCGGTAGGGTCGAAAGGCGAACCGCAGTCGATGAGTCGGAATACGATATCCTCGTCGGCCTTTGATGCTTCGAGAACAATCTCGCCCTCGCCCTCTGCACCGTAAGCATAGTTCACGGAGTTCGACAAAGCCTCGTCGAGAGCAAGGTTGAGTTGGAATACTATGTCGGGAGCAATGCCGAAAGCCTCGCTCACCTGTTCGATGAATGGCTCCAACTGAGCCATCTCCTCAACTTTATTGTTGATAATAAGTTTGTATATCATAACTCAAACATCCTATACTTTATATTTGAAACATAGCATTGTGATGTCGTCGCTCTGGTCAACAGTACGGGCGTGGCGATGAACATCATCGGATACATAGTTCACTATCTGTCGGGCAGAACCTTTCTTTCCGATTTCGCACAATCGGTCGAGGAGTCGCTGCTCGCCGAAGAGTTCCTTCTTCTTGTTTTCTGCCTCGGTGACACCGTCGGTGTAGAGGAAGATGCTGACACCAGGGGTGACCGTCATCGTTATCTCTTTGTAATCAAAGCCTTCAATGACTCCGATAGGCAGGTTGGTTGGTACATGCTGCATGAATGCCGCTTCATCGCATGGTTCGACAATCAGTTTCGACAGATCCTTGATGCGACCGTTTGTTGCCGGTGGGTTGTGTCCACAGTTGCAACAGGTGAACTCGCCCGTCTTGAGGTTGCATTTTCCGATGAACATCGTGACGAACATGCTCTCGCTGTTGTTTTCAGCCAAGGTGTTGTTGATGGTCTTTGCAATCTCTGCCGGACTGCTCAGATGTATTGCCGAGATGCGGAACAAGGCTCTTGTGATGGCCATTACCAATGCCGCAGGAACACCCTTGCCGGAAACATCGCCGATACAGAAGAACAGGTCATCGCCATCGAGCATAAAGTCATACAGGTCGCCACCAACGGCTTTCGCTGGGGTGATGGATGCGAATACATCGACATCCTCGCGGTTAGGGAATGTCTTTGGCACCATCGCCATCTGGATTTTCCTTGCCACATTGAGTTCACTCTCCATAGTAGCCTTCGACGCACTCGCTGCTGCCAGTTCCTCGATATGCTTGTCGAGCGACAGTTCCATGGAAACCAATGCCTGACGCAAGTCGTAGAGTTCGTTGTGGTCGCTTATTACAGGCAACTTCACGTGGAAGTTTCCGTGGGAGATGTCTTTTGCTGCGGCAGCAAACGATTCCAATGGTTTGGTGAGTCTGTGGATTACTACCAGCGACACAAGAATCAGCAGTATTATGCCAAGAACCATTACGATGAGGATGGTGTTGAACATCTTGTGATATCCACCGGCAACCTCGCTGAGAGGCACTTCCAGAGTGACGGTCCATCCGTTGGCTTCAACCGGAGCGTAGTAAACATAATACTTGTCGTTCTCGGTCTCATATTCGCCCCAGCCCTTCTTGTGAGCCTTTATATCGTCGATGATCTCGTGGTTAGGTGCGTATTCGGCTGTTGCTATTACCGACTCCAGCGACTGCTTCAGAATATAGTCGCGGTTTGGATGGGCAATGAATGTTCCGTCCTCATCGACAACGGTCAGCATCGCAGAAGGGTAGGGCTTCAACATCTGCAATGAGTCGTTCATCACATTCAGGTTCAGGTCAACAGCCACCACAGAATACACCTTGCCCTGTTCGTCCTTCAGAGGGATGTTGTAAGAGGTGATGAGTGTGCCGTTGGATTCCTCGAAAGGCTTCGACCAATATGGAGCACCAGTGTCGTGGGCAACCTTGTACCAGTTTGACTCGCGGTAATCCTTTGTCTCAGCCAGGTCGCGTCGTATGAACCCAGAGTCAGTGCGCATGATGTAAGGCGAGAATCCCTCTTCGTGACCAGCCACTACATTTGGCTCATAGCCGATGCACACACCTTGTATGCGAGGGTTGAACTTCAGGAAATGTTCGCAGAGCGAGTAGATAGAGTCGCTACGGTTGCTGACAAGTGGCGAGTTGCATATTCCCGCAAGGTTCTCAGCCGACACCTGTGTTGTTGACAGTCCTTCATCCAGTGCACGCAGGGCGTAGTTGAGTTTTGCATCGACCAATGCGTCGAGGTCGGCTCTCACTTCCTTGCGTACAAAGTAGATGCAGGCAGCGATAACCGCGAAGAATGTCAGTGCCGATACGAGAAAGACACGGATGCAAAGTTTCAACTTGAATGATTGTCGTGGGTTTACAGTCATAATGTTGTCTGTATTTTATTCGTTGCTTGCCTTGTATTTCCAGTGAGCAGCGCTTCCGTACTCAGCCTCGTAGTTCATACGCTCAGAGCGGATCTGTATTTCAATCCAGTTGCAGTCTGGTCCCATACATGTCATCTGCAAAGCCTGATAGCCCGATGGTTTTGGATGGGTGATCCAATCCTTGATACGGTCAGGCTGTACACGATAGATAGCAGTTATTGCAGCATAAACACGCCAGCAGGTGAGAATCTCTGGGTCGAAAATAGCAGGTGAGATTGGTTCTGGATCAAGTTTATAGTCGGTGAGTCCCAAACCGGTCAGCGGCTCCACCTTTTCAGGAGTCTTATACACGATACGTGTTGCGAACAGGTCGTACACCTCATCGAATGTCTTTCCGTCCTTCTTCATCTTGCGCCAGATGCTGTACACCGATTTCATTCTGTACTGGAATTCGAACTCAATGCCCAGCCCTTCGAGCAATGCGCAGATAGGCAGTTTGAATGTTTCGAACACGAGATGGCAACTTGCCTCAGCCTCTTGCAGCAATCGTTTCAGTTCGCGATAGTCGTCAGGATAACCGTAGCGCATTGACAGTTCCTGCAACTCCCCCTGAATCTTGTGCATACCGATTTCCTCGGCTTTTGGGGCGTACACTTCCAGAGTCTCGTCAGCAATGCTGCGACACTCTTCCAACGATTTTCCGTCCAGTGATTTCATCAGTGCGAGGCGCTCTTCGAGCATCTCAGCCGCTGTTGTCATCTGCTTTTCGATATTCTCTGACATAGTATGTTTATTTGCAAATTTTCCAATATGACGCAAATTTAGCACTTTTTATTCAAATAGCCAAAGTAATTCGGTGCTTTTTTTGCGTTATGTTGATCGGGGGAGTTGGAGGGGGCTCATGTTTTATTTCTCGATCAGTGCTACAGCGTAGGCTGACATTCCCTCCTGGCGACCGGTGAAACCTAATTTCTCGGTCGTTGTTGCTTTGATGGAAATGTAGTCCTCGTCAATGTCCATTACCTCGGCAAGACATTTGCACATTGCTGGCACATGAGGGTTGATCTTTGGGCGCTCGGCACAAACAGTGGCATCGATGTTCACCACGTGATAGCCCTTCGAGGCAATAAGCAGTATTGTCTGCTGAAGAAGTATCTTTGAATCGATGTTCTCAAACTCGTTGCCCTTGACTGGTGGGAAGTGATAACCGATATCACGCATGTTAGCCGCACCGAGGATTGCGTCGCAGATGGCATGGATAAGCACATCGGCATCGCTGTGACCAAGAAGACCCAATGGAGTGCCCTCGGTGTTTGTGAACGGAATAAGTACACCGCCGAGCCATAACTCGCGGCCTTCGGTTATCTTGTGGACATCATAGCCCATTCCTACTCTAATCATATTGGCAATATTTCAATATTTATCTGCGGCGGCCGAAGAGGTCCTTGATGCCGTCCATGTCGAAGGTAAGGGTGAAACGCAAGGTTTGGTCGAGTGGGTTTGACTTTGCTGTGGCAATGACATAACCGGCATCGAGCGAGAAGATGTTCATGCGGAAACCGGCACCTACGGTGAAGTACTTACGGTTACCCTTGTTTTCCGATTCGTGGTGATAACCGGCACGGAGTGAGAACTGATCGTGATAGCAGTATTCTGCGCCGACGCTCCACTGGATTTCCTGCAACTCTTCCTTGAAACCGTTAGGGGCATCAGAGAAACTCTTGAAGATACCGCTGATAGAAGAGATGTCGTAGTAGTCCTTCTGCACACGCTCCTGATAGTCCTCGGTTGTCTCACCCTCGAACTGCTTTGGATAGGTTGGCACAAGGAGTTTGTTGGCATCGGCAGCGATGGTGAAACGGTTGTATTCATCGACAGGAACGACGAGCGAAGCACCGAGACGCATATTGGTTGGGATGAACTCAGCATTGTCGTCGCCACCGAAACTGATCTTTGTACCGATGTTAGAGATGTTCATACCCAAACCCAACTGGCACTCGCGGTCGCCGAGGTTGAGGTAGTCCTGATAGTAGCACGCCAGGTCGGCAGCGAAAGCCGAACCAGGTGAACTCTCATCGGAGAAGTTGTAGGTGAGGTCGGAGTAGATCCAACGCAGACCGGCAGCAATAGAGAACTTCTCGCTCAACATAAGTGAGTAAGCCACATCGAGCGACATCTCATAAGGGGTGATGGTCATATCGTCGCCACCTTCGAGCGAAGCACTGGTATAAACCTCACCAAGTGAGAAATAGCGGAGAGACGCCGATACGGCACTGTAATCACCTATACGGTAATAGCCCGAGAGATAGGCGAGATCCATGTCGCTCACCAACTGGCGCAACCAAGGAGTGTAGTTCAGACCGACACCGGCACGGCTGATGGCAAATGGATATTTTGCTGGGTTCCAATACTGCGAGTTCACATCAGCCTCGGTTGCGGCACCCACGTCACCGAGACCAGCGGCACGAGCATCAGGAGCAATCGACTGTGATGTTACAGATGTGTTGATAGGGTTGAACATATCGCGTTTGTCCTGGGCTTTCGCTGTAAGGGCAAACAATGTCAACATTGTGTATATAACAATTCTTTTCATATGTTTTCTATTGTGCATATCATTTTGGTGGGTTGCTACGCTGCCACCACCTTATCTAATAATAATGAGTTTCTTTGCTTTTGAATCGTAGTCGCTACCCTCGCTGCTCACACGGGCACGGTAGAGATAGACGCCCGTCTGCAACTGCTGACCGCCATCGACGGTGAGATCCCAGTCGATAGTGTAGGAACCGTCGCTGCTCACACCACTCTCGCTATGCGACCAAAGGAGACGACCACTCATGTCCATGATGTCGAGCGTTACATCGACGATGCTGCCCATACGGTCGTGGTTGATGATGAATGTCGTTGACTCCTTGGCAGGGTTGTTTGTACAACTTACACTTGTCACCTTAGGTTCGAGAGCACTCACGACAGTGAACTGCAACTGTGTCGTTGACGGGTTGTTGAAGATATCCCATGCACGGAATGTAAGCGAGTGCTTGCCCGGTTCGAGTTTAGGGATGGAGTAGTAGGTAGAACCACTTGTATATGAACCGAAGTCGTAGGTGAAGTGCTCGTTGAGGTTGTAGGTCTTCGTCATCTCGCCATCGATGATGAGAATCAGGTCGTGACCGATACCGTTACCAGTGGTGTTGATACCGTCCTCGTCGTTAATCTCTGCTACGAAATATGGTGTGGAATTCACCTGACCACCGTTGACAAATGATGGAGAGTTGAGATAGCAGTAGATGGAAGGACCAATGGAGTCGGTGCCGAGACTCTCTGTGCCACCCACGATGAAATCCTCGGAATAGCCGTGAGCAGTGGTTTTCTTGTCGTTGCTCACCACGAAGACATTGACAAGTCCAGACTCATCGCTGTAGTTGATATCCTTCGGCACTGCGAAAGTGAACTCGAACTTACCATCCTTCACACTGTCGGAACCAGTGAAGAGAGTCTTTGTACGATCGGTGAATACGAACGCCTCTTCGGCTTCCTTATTGTCGTTCAGGCGGCATTTAAGTTCCTCTTTCGAGTCACGTACTGTCGCTGTGGCAATACCGTCAAACGCCTCGTCGCAAACCACATGACCAGAAATCTTTGCAACGCTGCCCGCTTTGAGTGCAGGAACAGTGGTTCCGCCAATCGGTTGACCGTTTATGGCATCCACAACAACCTGCATCTTAGGTTGGTTGAGGGCTATCGCAGGGTCACCAAGAAGCGAGAACTGGAGTTTGTTGGTGGTGCGGTCCTGACCAGAGGTGACCATATAGTTCTTTGCCAATCGCTGAGCCTCGCCGAGAGTTGTTGGTTGACCGTTCGTCTTACTCAATACATAGCGCAGGAATGCCATATTGATACGCTTGTTGTAGTTGGCATAAACGGTACGGGTTGTGCCGAAGAATGCCATTGCACCACCTTTGCTGTTCAGCACTGCTGTCTCGCCGATGGTAGGGTCGGTACCGTCGAATGGCATGATATCGCATGAAGCAGTAATCCACAATGGGAGGTTGGTGTTTGAGAATTCTGCGAAGTCGGTGATACGAAGCACTCGCTCGTGAGATACCTGAATCTGCGAACCATGACCAGCATAATCCATGATGAGAGCGCCAGCCTGTTGCTGTGCCTTGATGATGTTGGTAACCTCAGGGTATGTGTTGCCGCTGGCAGAAGAAACACGCTCATAGGCATCCCACATAACTTTCTTGACAACATATCCAGGATGGTTTGCTATTGTTTCTTCGGCAGCATCATTGGCGTCATCCATGTGGAGATTGTTGTTTCCATCGTCGCCCATGAACATTATCACGTTCTGCCAAGCACCAGCATTCTCGTTCTTTGCATAGCGGATGGTCTTGTCAACCATTGTCTTCGCATCAGCAACCGTGGTGACAGGGAAGCGACCGACGCAGGCATCAAGCATATCTACCGACTGTGGGTTTGCTCCCTCGCCATCGTCGAGATAGCAGAAGAAGCCGTCATCGACATAACAAGAAACCTCGTTGTATGAATCCTCGCTCTCGAAGCAGAGCAGATAGTCATCAGGATTGAGTTTCGATGTTGTCAAGGTCATCATTCGGTTGTCCCATACGCAGTCGCCGAAAAGGAGGAGATATTTTGGCATATCAGCCTCGGTCTCGGCTCTGTCGTAGAGCATCTTCATGTAGCGGCGATAAGCATTGGCATCAGGAGTACCGCTCGAGAACTCGTTGTAGAGTTCATCAGCAGGAACGATTGTGACACGCATACCATCGTGCTCCTCGTGGAATTCCTTCAGACGCAGAGCCTGTTCGATGGTTTTCTGCGAGGTTGGGATGATGATTACCATATCAGCGAAACCATCAGCGTGATGATCCTGATTGGTGATATTGTAAACATATTCAGCCTCAGGGAACGAACGACCAGTGAGTTTTGTTACATTTCGAGGCTGTGTTGTTGTCAGACAGATATAATCGAGGCGAGAAGGACCGCCCGAGAGAGTCTTTATAGTGACTTTGTTCTCGTCCTTGAGGTTATAGACATTGTAGGTTTTCGAAGCGATGCTACCCTTGTCGTATTCTCCACATCGCATCGAAAGGGTGCCGATGATGGAATCGTTGATGGCAACCTCAACAGTTGTTGTTGAACCCGCTGTCACGGCAACGAAGAGGCGACCGTTCTGGATGTCACCGGTATTATTGATGGTGAATGAGCGTGAATCCCCCTTTTCTATTGGGTTTGGATCCTGCAGGTTGCGGCCACCAGAGAACCAAGCGAAACCATCAACCTCATAGAGTGAGTGGTAAACCTCAGGCGAACGATAGAAAGTCTGTACAAATGCGGTAGAGTCGATGGTTGCAACCTCTTCATCGTTCTCGGTTATGAAATAATAGCCGTAGTTTGAGTAAGGGTTACGCACACGGGTGGTGGTGCTTGCCGTGTTGTAGGAAACAGGACCTTTCGCATAGAAAAGATGCTTGCCGTCGATGATGCACTGTTCCACCTGCTTCAAATCGTCAGTGCTTGCGAGGTAAGAAGCATTCAGTGCCTCTGGCTGGAGGTTACCACCATAACCGTAGATCTTCACTTTGCTGAGATTGTTGAATCCCGCCTTGCGAATGACAGCGTCGGTCAACTGATGAACGCCTGTCTCGCTGACTCTGATTTTTGCCCAGCGGCCGGAAGCAAGAACGGAATGTTCAGCGTAGGTTCTGGCAGCAGAAGCATCCTGTACCTTTGACGCACCCTTTGCCAAAGTAATAGGAGCAGACTCGATTCTAAGCATGAAACTGCTCAGGAACTTATACGCTCCATCGCGGAATGCCAGAGGAGTGACACCAACCTTGAGGATTGGCTTCTTGCGGTCGAAGACAATGCTGTATTCTGGCTGTGGGATTTCTGGAAGTGGCTTGCCGCTGAGGCTGTTGTACTTCTCGATATCCGATGGTGCCATTGGAATATACTCTGGATAGAGCAGTGAAACGGTGTATGTTGAGTCGCTGTAATCGGCAGGAAGCGGCATCTGATAGCCCACATGAGGCAATATAGAATCGATGCTGACCTCCTCAGTGGTCAGATATACGAATCTCTGCTGTGCCATCGCTGCGACACAACAGAAAATGAATGTTATTATGGTGCAAAGTCTTCTCATTCCTTACAATAACGTAAAAAGTATACAATTTATTGTATGGAAGATGAGGAATTTAACGAAATCAATTATTCAGACAGCGGAGAAAGGATGATATTATGAAATATTATCTTACTTGCAGTTGAATTCGAGAACCTTGCGGTCTTCGAGATAGCCCTCGAGATGGTCGTCGATATGCACCGGACCGACACCGACTGGTGTGCCGGTGTAGATGATGTCGCCTGTCTTGAGAGTATAGAACTTGCTGATGTAGGCGATTATCTCATCGACTTTATAAAGCATGTCGCTTGTGCAGCCCGACTGTACTGTCTTGCCGTTGATGTCGAGGTGGAAATGGATGTTATTGATATCCATGTCGGAGTATTCCCCCTCATCGGCATTGTTGAGATGCTTGCCCTTTGGTGATAGGGTAGGGGCGAGTTCCACCCATTCGCCGATACACGCCGCACCGTCGAATCCCTTGCAAATATCCCATGGCAAGCCCTGCTCACGGCATTTCTTCTGCATGTCGCGGGCTGTGAAGTCGATGCCCACAGTGACAGCATCGTAGTAGCGATGGGCAAAACGCTCTGTGATGCCTTTTCCCAGACGACCGATACGAACCACCAGTTCGGTCTCGTAGTCAATCTGTCCCATAAAATCCGGGATAAAGAATGGTTTATGGTCTTTCAGCAGCGATGAGTCGGCTTTGAGAAATATCACCGGTTCTGCCGGTTTGTAAGCCTTGCCGTCCATCTCCTCGGTGTGCTGGAGATAGTTCATACCGATAGCGAAAATCTTCATATTCTATGGGATATTGAAAATGTTTTGGGATTAATGAAAGGTGGGAATTTATAGAACCCACCTAAAAGAAAAGCGCCAACGCCATGAAGGCGCGGCGCTTATAGTGATGTTTCCTTAAATCCGGAGAATTAGTCTGCCTGGAGAGAGAAACGCTTGAAGTCAACAACAGTGAGCTCCTTGTCAGCAGAGTGGAGGTACTCTGTAACAGTCATGCTGTCGTCCATGCAGTACTGCTGGTTGAGCAGACAAGACTCCTTGAGGAACTTGTTTACACGACCCTTAGCGATGTTGTCGATCATTGGAGCAGGGAGGTTTGCTGCCTTCTCTGCAGAAACAGTAGCGATGATCTCCTTAGCCTTTGCTACATCCTCAGCAGTGATCCAGCCCTTACCCATGTTTGACTCCATGTGATCCTCAGAGTCAACGTGTGCTGGGTTGATGCCTGCCTTCTTGAGAGCAGCGTCAACAGCCTTCTGAACGAGCTCCTGCTTTGTCTTCTCTACAGCAACCTTGTACTCGCTGTCGAGAACTGACTGTGGTACAGACTCAGAGTTGAGAGCAACTGGCTTCATAGAAGCAACCTGGAGAGCAACAGCGTGGCCCTGCTCAGCAGCTGGCTTGTTTGTCTGAACCATTGTGCAGAGGGTGTTCATGTACATGGGGTTGTAAACCTCACCATTCTCACCAACGATGAAGTTGTAGCCGTCGTGCTCCATCTTCTCGCCAGTAACACCTGA
>JAZQOD010000295.1:0-15853 GCA_045627685.1 Prevotella sp.
TATCGCTGACTACTTTTGCTGGGGCGGGGACAATGTTTGCTCAGGACGATAATGAACCGGTGGTTCACTACGGTGAAGAGAATGTACCTGAATATGTTCTGCCGGATGCTCTACTATGCCACGACGGCTCGCGTGTCACTTCGATAAAGGAATGGGAGGAGAAACGCCGTCCGGAGATAATGGAATATTTCTCTGCACTGGAATATGGTCGTACGCGTCAGGAGAAAATCAACACGCGATACGAGATCATTTCCGAGAACAAGAAAGCCCTCGGCGGTAAGGCTACCATGCAGCAGGTTAGGTTTGTTTTCTCTAACGGACAGAGTGAGAGACAGGCGGTGGCTCTGATTGTTATTCCAAACCACAGCATAGGAAAGGCACCTGTGATGCTCACCTACAACTTCAACGGTAATCATAGCACCATCAATGATGAGTCGATAGTATTCACACCCAATCAATCACTGGTGTGGGGACCAGATGACGAAAACTGGCAGCGAGGTGGACAAGCCCGCCGTTTCCCTTACGAGAAGATCATTGCGCGTGGATATGCCGTCATGACAATGTGCTATCATGATATCTATCCTGATGAAAATGGTGCAGAGATGCTCGACAATAGTATCATTTCGCTCTTCCCTGACTATCAGCAACATGCCCAGTGGGCTGATTCTTGGGGCTCTATCGGAGCATGGGCTTGGGGATATAGCAGAATGATGGACTATCTGGAGACTCAAAAATGGGCAAACAGCAAGCAGGTTGCAGTGATGGGCCATTCCCGTCAGGGCAAGGCTGCACTATGGGCTGGAGCACAGGACCAGCGTTTCAGTGTTGTCATCTCAAACGACTCAGGCTGTTCGGGGGCCGCATTGTCGAAGCGCGTCACTGGTGAGAACATTGCTGTTATCACACAACGCTTCCCTTGGTGGTTCTGTTCAACATACCAGTTCTTTGCCAACCGTGAGGATGCTCTGCCTTTCGACCAGCATGAACTCATTGCCTGCATTGCACCTCGTCCGGTATATGTGGCGAGTGCTCAGGAGGACGACTGGGCTGACCAGCATGGAGAATTCCTCGGGGCAGCAATGGCTGAATCCGTTTATAACCTCTACGGACTGAAAGGTCTGGGCACAACGACAATGCCAGGCCTTCACGAACCGATAATGAATCATGTGGGCTATCACATCCGTGCTGGTGTTCATGATGTGACCGACTACGACTGGGAGCGCTATATGGACTTCTGCGATAAACATTATAAATAGGAGCCCCTCTCCAACTCCCCCGAGGGGGAGGGATGTAAGTTACCATTTGTCGCGGTTCGTCAAACACAAAAACGGTCAGGGATATCACATCTCTGACCGTTCTTGAATTTACCTTCTATAATTAAAACAAACCTATTAACTAATTCACTCTTAAACAATTGACTTGATTTTTACTGATGCAAAGTTATCCATAAATATAAATAGGTGCAAACTTTTTCTTTCTTTTCGTATAGTGATTGATAAATGTACGGACTTTTTGTTGTTTTGCCTGATATTTTTACGATTTGCGCAGTGATTCTTCAAAAAAACTGCTTGATAGAATGGATTTTGTTTTGAGGTTTCGGTATTTATGTGTAACTTAGCACCACCATAACAATCAACCAACAATGATGAAGAAATCAATAATACTCACTCTGGCAATTCTGCTCGTGTCGGTTTCAGCAATGGCACAGCATACTATGTCGCAAGAACCATTGGAACTCAACGGCAACCGTTTCCTGACGCTGTGCTTTATGATTCGTACATCTCCGTGGGAGGTGTCGCGAGATGTGAAACTGCACCCTCGTGATGAAGAGGCATGGCACACATTGGAGAGCGTCACTGCCCTTCGTGAGGCTTTCGCAAAGGATAATCCCGACGGACGACTGACATGGGGCTTCACCCTAAACGCTCTTGAAGACCAGCGCGAGAACTATCGCCAGATTCGCCAGTATGCTGTGGAATGCCACTATCGTTATGGTGATGAGATAAGTTATTTCCCGGGGTATTTCCCTGTGATGTACCTTCCACGCGAACGCATAAACAAGGAGATGCATGAGGCTATAAACGACATCACGGAGATGGTTGGCAACGGATATCGTCCACAGTGCATCATGGGTGGGTTCCTATCGTCTGAGAATCTGAAATATCTTGCCGAGAAAGAGGATATCCATGTGGCTCACGCTGTGATATGGAGCCAGCATGCCATCGACGGCGGTGGTGCCGAGGGTTCGGTGAGTTATCCTTACTACCCTTCGCTGGAACATTTCTGCAAACCAGCACAAGGGAAGAAAGATTTTGTTGACTGTGTGAGCCTCGACGGGTGGACAATGGATTTCATCTGTGCTCGTCGCACTGGTGCAAACAGCCATAAGATTACGGGCTTCAACAGTCGTAGAGGTGTCGGTCCTATCGAGACATACAAAGGATGGGGCGTGGATTTGGGCCAGCGCGAGGTGATGCACACACAGAGCATTCATTTCGACAAGGGATTCGAAGAGAATGGTTTCGGATGGGTGACATGTATCTGGGAGACACAGATGTATCATGAGTTTGGTAAGGAACTGATGATTCCTGCCATGGAGCGATGGATTGGTGATACTCGCCAGCGATGGCCGGATGTGAAGTTCGTCACCTTCGGCGAATTCGGAGAAGCATGGCGTGCTGCACATAAGTGCAATGATTTCGACTACCGTTTCAATGAGCGAGGTTCGGGATTGGGCGATTCATACAACAATCTGGAACTGCGCTGGTTTATGAACCCTAAGTTCCGTCTGGCTCTTCTGCGCGATTGGCATCACGATGACTCTCCTATCTATGTCATCGACTTCACCCGTTACGACCTCAGAGCCCAGGAACCGGCGGATGCTTCGCCAGAGAATCCTAACAAGGACTGGTCGCTGATGAACGTGCTCAACCAGAAACAGACTCGCCCACAGGACAAGCCAAAACTGATGAGCGAACTGTCGAAAGATGATCAAGAAATGATATATTCGGTATATCCGGAATTGAGAGTCCCAGAGAAGGCATTCCCGGAAAGAGGGGATGAGGAGTGGTAGAGCCCCCAAGCGGATCACGAACCGTTGGGTTCTCACCTCCATGCAGACACAAAAAAGGAAGCCGCAATTGGCTTCCTTTCTTTGGTGTTCCGCTTGGGGTTGGAACCCAAGACCCCCACATTAAAAGTGTGATGCTCTACCGACTGAGCTAGCGGATCTCCGTAACTACATTCGACGCGATAAATGCCGAAACATGCACGCGTTTTTTCAAATGCGGTTGCAAAGGTACAACAATTTGAGCGAAAAACCAAAAGATTAAGACATATTTTTTGTATTTACCGCTTTTTTTGTTATATTCGCACCGTGAAATAAACCATTATACAATGATTACTACCCCTGATATGCAAGTTGTGGCACAAATCGGCGAGTATTTCAAGCGAGTGCCTTTCAATGTGACACAACATGATTTGTACGAAGCGTCAACGCTCTACAAAGACTACGATCACAACCATCCTGAGTCGTTTGCAAACTGCTACGACCAACTGATATACCGACATTTCCTCGAAACGGGCAAGAAGGCTGACACTCCGTTGGAGAGTCTTGCACGCTCTCTTCACGACTTCGAAGTGACGCAGGCAATGAACCGTTTTCTTTCTGACTACGATCCAAAGAGGATTGTAGCCGTTATGGGTGGTCACGGATTGTTGCGCAACGAACCGATGTACAAGGAGATAGCCCTTCTCTCGAAAGAATTGACGGAACGCGGATCGCTGATGGTATCGGGCGGTGGACCGGGGGCTATGGAGGCTACACACCTCGGCGCCTGGCTTGCCGGCAGAACCGACGAAGAGGTGGAACTGGCGTTATACACTCTCACACTGGCTCCGGATTTCAAAGACGAGGGATGGCTCGAGGCGGCTTTCACGGTGATGGAGAAATACCCGCAGGAGGAATACAAGAGTCTGAGCATTCCAACATGGCTCTATGGTCACGAGCCTTCCACCCCATTCGCCACACACATAGCGAAACTGTTTGAGAACAGCATTCGCGAAGACACTCTTCTAACGATATCCTGTGGTGGAGTAATCTTCACCCCTGGTTCGGCAGGCACATTGCAGGAGATTTTCCAGGAGACAGTGCAAAACCATTATATGAGTTTCGGCATCTCATCGCCGATGGTATTTCTTGGAAGAAAGTTCTGGGACGAAGAGGTGCCGATTTATCCGTTCATGGAAGAGATGGTTGAGAAAGGACGCTACAAAAACCTGCGACTCACTCTCACCGACTCATCACAAGAAGCAATACAAGAGTTGCTGGCGTTTAAGAATGAAGAGTGAAAAATCATAATCACTGGCCTTCGTTTTCGCTATCGCTATCGCTTCTCTTCTCCCCCTTTGGGGGCTGAGGGGCTGTTGGGGGCAGAGGGGCTGTTTCATCCTCCTTCGTGATATATCTCTGCCAATAGGCCATGATGAGGGTTGTCAAAGGAAGGGCGATGATGAGTCCGATGAAACCGAGCAACGAGCCCCATACCGAGAGAGAAAGGAGCAATACGGCTGGGTTGAGGTTCATTGCCTTACCCATAATTTTCGGTGTTGTCACCATATCGGTGATGACCTGCACAACAGCAAACACCACCAACGCCAAACCGAAGATGACAAGGAAACTCTGTCCTGTCTCTGCCGACTTCATCAATGCGAGGAAGGCTGTAGGGATGAGGGCAAAAGTGTGGAGATATGGCACAAGGTCCATGAGACCGATAAGGATGCCAAGACCGATTGCCATAGGGAAGTCAATGATGGTGAAGCCAATGCAGAACATAATACCCATGCAGAGGGCTACCATGCCCTGACCACGGATATAGTTGTTGAGGGCATGCTCTACATCGTGCATCACATCGTGCCAAAAAGGACGCACCTTCTTTGGGAATATCTTAATCCAGTTGTCAGTGAGATATTCATAATCCAGCAGGATGAAGAACATATACAGAAGCATGATACACGATCCAACAATGCTCCAGATGATGCTTGCCGTATGACCAACGAACGAGAACACTTTTGGAATGGCTGCCTTCACAGCCTCTACAAAGTCAGGACTGCGGAAGAAAGCCTCTATTTCTTGCTGGTTGTCACGGAGAAACTCGTTGACAACGGCTACAATGCTGTTTTTCTCGTTACCTGCAGTAGTGATATAATGTATCACGAACTTACCGAGACTCTCAAACTGGTCGATCATCGGTGGTATGATGAACATCATCACAAGGGCAATGAATCCCACCACCATAAGCATTGTGATGATGATAGCCAGAGCGCGCACCTTCACATGCATCCTGTACTGCACGAATTTCACTACAGGATAGAGCAGGTAGGCAAAAAACCATGCGATGAAGAACGGGAGAAGTACACCACTTAGATAATTCAAGGTGAACATCGTTGCTACTACGAGCAATGTGATTCCCACCCATCTGACGAGTTTGTCAAGAGTAATCTTATTTTCCATTGTTCAGTTTTTCTTCGTTTATTGCTTTCTGATAACACTCACGGCATAATGGTTCGTATTCAGCCTTCTCGCCAAGGAGCACCAGTTTGTCGTTTTGAACAAGACGATGACTCACATACGCGAGATTGCCACATTTCACACAGATGGCATGAACCTTTGTCACCTCATCAGCGATGGCACAAAGGGCTGGAATAGGACCGAAAGGCACACCCTGGAAGTCCATATCAAGACCGGCTACAATGACACGCACGCCTCGGTTGGCGAGTTCATTGCACACCGACGGAAGATTGGAATCAAGGAACTGTGCCTCATCAATGCCCACCACATCCAACTCCGATGACAGGAGGAGAATGGTCGCTGAGGAATCGACTGGCGTAGAACTGATGACATTATGGTCATGGCTCACCACATCCTCCACAGAGTAACGGACATCTATGGCTGGTTTGAATATCTCAACGCGCTGTTTCGCGAATTTTGCTCTCTTCATACGACGAATCAGTTCCTCGGTTTTTCCCGAAAACATCGATCCGCACACCACCTCTATTCTACCTGGGCGATGTGCCTCTCCGGCTAGGTTATCTATCATATTTCTCGTTTTTCTGCTGACAAAGTTACGAAGACTTTTAAAAAAAGCAAAAGAATAGGCAATATTTTTTGTTAATAAGAGGATTATTCCTATCTTTGCCGTGAATATGGGCATTTTGTATATCGTTCCTACACCTGTAGGCAATATGGAAGACATGACCATGCGAGCAATCCGCATTCTGAAAGAGGCTGATCTCGTACTGGCTGAGGACACTCGAACATCGGGCATCCTCTTCAAACATTTTGAGATAAAGAACCAGTTGATGTCGCATCATAAGTTCAACGAGCACGGCACAACAGCCAAAATCATTGAGCGACTGAAAGCGGGACAGACCATCGCAGTGATAAGCGATGCCGGTACTCCTGGTATCAGCGACCCGGGGTTCTTCGTGGCTCGCGAGGCGGCAAGGGCTGGCATCGAGGTGATTTGTCTGCCTGGTGCAACGGCTTGCATCCCTGCGATAGTGTCAAGCGGACTTCCTTGCGACCGTTTCTGCTTCGAGGGGTTCCTTCCACAGAAAAAAGGTCGCCAGACTCATCTCGAGTCATTGAAAGAGGAGCGCCGCACGATGATTTTCTATGAGTCACCTTATAGATTATTAAAGACTCTCCAGCAGTTTGCCGAGGTGTTTGGCGAGGAACGACAGGTCAGTGTAGCTCGCGAGATATCGAAGATTCACGAGGAGAGTGTCCGCGGCTCACTGGCTGAGGTTATCCAACACTTTACCGAAAAAGAGCCAAAGGGTGAGATTGTGATAGTTCTTGCCGGCGACACATCAAAGCCCGTAAAAGAGAAGAAAAATAACAAAGAACCTAAAGATAAACGTAACAAAAACGAATAAAATGAAGAAGTTGTATATCGCAGCACTCGTTATCTGTGCTTCAGTTTTCACCGCATGTCAAGACAAGAATGCGCAGGATTCAAGTTCAACATCAGAGCGTATCGATTCGCTTGAGCGTGTCATCGTACAGAAAGACAACGAAATAAACGACATGCTTTCCACCGTCAATGCCATCAACGAGGGATTGCGTCAAATCAGCGCTGCCGAAAACCGTGTTACCATTGCTAAAGATGGCGAGGGTGCAAACAAAAACCAGCAGATCAAGGAGAATATCCAGTTTATCTCTGAGCAGATGCAACGTAACCGTGAGATGATCGACAAACTTCGTCGCCAACTTCGTGAGAGCAGTCTCAACAGCGACCAGTTGAAGAAGACCATCGACGGATTGGTACAGCAGTTGGAGGACAAGGAGAAGGAAGTGCTCAACCTCCGTGCTCAACTCGACGACAAGAATATCCATATCCAGGAACTCGACAACCGTGTTACCGACCTCAACACCAATGTCAATGCCCTCACTGAAGAGAATGAGCGTAAGGCTCAGACTATCTCTGCTCAGGACAAGGCTCTCAACACCGCATTCTATGTGTTTGGTACAAAGTCGGAGTTGAAGGCTCAGAACATCATCGAGGATGGCAAGGTTATGCAGTCGAACTTCAACAAGAGTTACTTCACTAAGGTTGACATCCGTGTTGACAAGGAGATTAAACTCTATTCAAAGTCTGCTACACTCCTCACATCTCACCCAGCAAGCAGTTACACACTCCAGCGTGATGCAAACAAGCAGTATATTCTCAGAATCACCAACCCTGAGTCATTCTGGAGCACAAGCAAATATCTGGTTATTTTGGTGAAGTAAAGGAGCCCAAGACCACACCCTAACCCTCCCCACAAGGGGAGGGGATAAAAAAATACGGTAAAAAAATGGAGCAGCAAATATCCGACGAGCAGTACATGCGCAAGGCATTGCAGGAGGCGCAGGCAGCATTGGCTGAAGGCGAGATTCCTATCGGTGCTATCATCGTGTGCAAAGGGCGCATCCTTGCCAGGGCTCATAACCTCACCGAGACTCTCAACGATGTGACTGCCCATGCTGAGATGCAGGCTATCACTGCTGCAGAGAATATGCTCGGTGGGAAATACCTGCAGGACTGCACTCTGTATGTCACCGTCGAACCGTGCATCATGTGTGCAGGAGCCATCGGCTGGGCACAGATTAGCCGCATAGTCTATGGTGCTCCCGACATAAAACGAGGATTTTGCGAATATGCGCCAAAGGCTCTTCATCCAAAGGCTGAGGCTATCGGCGGTGTTCTTGAAGATGAATGCCGACAGTTGATGCAGGACTTTTTCAAATCACGAAGATAAAACGATTGATATGGCACGGCACAACGAACTGGGAAAATGGGGCGAAGAGACGGCTGCAAAGTATCTCGTAAATAAGGGGTATGCTATCCGTGAGCGCAACTGGCGACTGGGGCATCGCGATCTGGACATCATCGCTGTGACAGAGGATGCCCGCACACTGGTATTCGTTGAGGTGAAGACTCGTGAAAACGATGAACTGATGTCGCCTGAAGCGGCTGTCGATTTCAAGAAGATTCGCAGCATAGGATATTGTGCTAACGCCTATATAAAATCACTCAATCTCGACACCGAGATCCGCTTCGACATCATCACAGTCGTTGGTGTTCCTTCCTCAGAACCTAGCATAAGTCATATAGAAGATGCTTTTAACCCTTGCTTGATATGAATTGGAAGAAAATTGCACTTGAAGAGGTTGATTCCACTAATATATATATTAATAAGGTGGAAGAGACGAATGTTGTTGTCACTGCTGACTACCAGGCTGCTGGTCGTGGTCAGGGCACAAACACATGGGAAAGCGAAAAAGGAAAGAACCTGCTTTTCTCGCTGAAGATCAGTCCGAAAGAGATTCTCGTAAAGCGACAGTTCCTGCTTTCCATGGTGGGAGCATTGGCTATCAAAGGTGCTCTCGACAAATATACTGATGGTATCACACTGAAATGGCCTAACGATATCTATTGGAACGACAAGAAAATCAGCGGTACACTGATTCAGGCCACTATCTCCGGCAAGAACATGCAGGATTGTATCTTTGGTGTTGGTCTGAACCTCAACCAGAGGGAGTTCACCAGTGATGCCCCAAACCCGGTGTCACTCTATCAGATTATCGGTCGCGAAATTCCTCGCCACACCATGCTCGACGAGATCCTGTTCCAGTTCGGCCATTACTACGATCAACTCATCCACGATGGTGAGACAGGCATCATCAAGGCTTACCACGAAGCCCTTTACCGCAAGGATGGTTTCCATGAATACGAGGATGCGAAAGGAAAGTTCGAGGCAGAGATAGTTGAAGTGAAACGCAACGGACATATCGTGCTTCGCGACAAGGAAGGAATCCTCCGCCAGTACGAACTGAAAGAACTGAAGTGGGTAATACAAAGTTAAGAGTGAAAAGTGAAAAGTGAAAAATCATAATAACTTGTTTTCGTATTCGTTCATATAAAGTAATTATTATAAAACAACAAATATAATGGCAAAGTTCAAAAGAATACTCCTCAAACTCTCTGGTGAGAGTCTTGCTGGTGAACAGAAACAGGGAATCAATGTTGAGCGTCTCAACCAGTACGCTGAACAGATTAAGGAAATTGCACAGATGGGCGTACAGATTGGTATCGTCATCGGTGGTGGAAACATCTTCCGTGGCCTCTCTGGTGCAGGAAAAGGTTTCGACCGTGTAAAGGGTGATCAGATGGGTATGTGCGCAACAGTCATCAACTCATTGGCTCTGTCAAGTGCTCTTGATGCTGCTGGCCAGAAGAACCGCGTGCTTACTGCCATCCGTATGGAACCAATCGGTGAGTTCTACTCAAAGTGGAAGGCTATCGAGGCAATGGAGCGTGGTGAGGTTGTCATCATGAGCGGTGGTACGGGTTCGCCTTATTTCACTACCGACACTGGTTCATCGCTCCGTGGTATTGAGATCGAGGCTGATGTGATGCTCAAGGGTACTCGTGTTGACGGTATCTACACTGCCGACCCAGAGAAGGATCCAACAGCAACAAAGTTCCATGACATCACTTATGAAGAGGTGATCAGTCGTGGCTTGAAGGTTATGGACATCACAGCAACAGCGATGTGTATGCAGAACAACCTTCCTATCTATGTCTTCAACATGGATATCCTCGGCAACCTGAAGAAGGTAATGGACGGCGAGGAGATTGGTACGTTGGTGCATAATTAATGCCCATAAGAAATCCGCCCAAGTCATTCAAAAGGCTTGGGCGGATTTCTTATTCTACTTCCTCAAACTCCACATACTCTCCTTCATCGGCAGGTATGATCTTTTTCTTCTGTGTGGTCTGCGTTGGGCCTTGCTGACCACCATACTGCCTACCTCCATACTGCTGAGACTGGCTGTTCGTATTAGATGAATAGTCGGTGTACTGCGATGTTCTCTTTGTTGGTCGGAACAGCGAGAACAGTTTTGCCACAAACGACAATCCAATCATTATCACGACAAACACCGCGATAAGCACAAACACAAAAAAGAATTTTATTAATGCGAACATTTCTGTTTGTTTTAATCAGTTATTAATGCTGCCTTACTTCTTTATGCACATTATAACTGAAACCAAAATGTATGCCAAAATGATTATTGTCAGTGAAGAGATGAAACCTGTCAGTGCCGACTCTGCCAAAAATGCAGATGTGACCATCATCATCACGCTGAATACCATGAAGCCATACTTCACCAAGTTTCCTGGTTCGTTGATGCCCCAATGCTTGAACTTGAAAGCGAACATCGGCAGTTCTGCTACAAGAAGATAACTGCTCAACACAACGAGTATCAGGATATACACGAAACCATAGTCAATATTCTCGAACACTTTATTATATCCAACTATCAGCGATGCCCAGAACAGTGCGTTGGCTGGAGTAGGTAGTCCGATGAATGATGTCGTCTGTCGGGTGTCGAGGTTGAACTTTGCCAGACGCAGAGCGGAATAAGCAGCGATGAGGAATGCGAGATAAGGAATATACTCTGCCACACATCCCAACGATTCTGGGAGGTCCATCACGCTCAACTGGTGGAACACGATGGCTGCAGGTGCAAAGCCGAAAGTGATGTCATCGGCAAGCGAGTCCATCTCCTTGCCTATTGGCGAAGACACTCCCAATGCTCGTGCTGCGAGTCCATCACAGAAATCGAATCCTGCTCCAATGATGATGAACAGAAGAGCCAACTCTGGTTTGCCCATGAAAGCATTCATGGTAGCAATGCAACCCGAAATGAGGTTACAGCAAGTGATTAAGTTTGGAATATTCTTTTTCATTTCAACTCTCCTCTTTCTCGTTATCGTATTACTCCGAAGCGCACCCGTTTTCGTATTCGTCTTCGTTTTCGTACGAAGTGACTACTTCAACTTCGCAATTACAGTCTGGTCACCGGTGGTCTTCTGCCCCATCTTCACACAGACCTCTGTACCAACAGGAAGGAACACATCCACACGGCTACCGAACTTGATGAATCCGAGATGCTCGTCGATGAAACACTCCTCGCCAGCCTCTGGATAGGTGACGATACGTCGGGCTACAGCACCAGCAATCTGGCGGCAGAGCACCTTCACACCGGTTTCTGTTTCGATAAGCACATCAGCATGCTCGTTCTCCTGAGCAGCCTTTGGCAACCATGCCTTATGGAAATCACCGTCGAAATGATGCACCTCGAGTACCTTTCCGTCAACCGGGAACCAGTTGGCGTGAACATTGAAGAGGCTCATGAAGATGCTAATCATGATACGACGCTCATGGAAATATTCGTTCTCCTCTACTTCCTCGATGACAACAACCTTGCCGTCAGCCGGTGCTACGACGATATTGTCGGTATCCTCCAATGGGAAACGACGGATTGGACAACGGAAGAAGTTCAATATGATTGCATAGGTAGTACCGAAGACAACAGCAAAGAGCCAGAAAGCGAGGTGGCTGTCAAAACAACGCCACAACAACAAGCCTACTGCTGCAATAAAAATACCGCACCAAACGAGTGTGTCTGTACCCTCGCGGTGAAGGCGCATTTTCTTCAGTTTCTTGAGTTTATCTATCTTTTTTGACATTAGTAATTAGGATTTAACAGACAATGTACGCGCACGGGCATGTACACAATCTCGCAATTTGTTTACAAAGTTAAAGTTTATTTTTGAAAAACGCAAAATAAATCATATTAAACTGTCCGAAGATTGAAAGAAAAATAGTATCTTTGCACAAAATCCACGTAACAATGCAAGATTTCATCCATTTACACGTACATACGCACTATTCTCTTCTTGACGGAATGTCGAAGGTGAACGAGATTGTCGATAAGGCTATCGCCGATGGTCAGCGCGGTATCGCTTTGACCGACCACGGTAATATGTTCGGCATGAAAGAGTTATTCGATTATTGCAACAGTGTGAACAGCAAACGCAAGAAGGAAGGTCTCGAACCATTCAAGCCTATCTTCGGTTGCGAGATGTATGTTGCCCGTCGCGACAAGGAGAATATGTCCGAGCGTATCGACCGTAGCGGTAACCACCTCATCGTTCTTGCAAAGAACGCCAACGGATACCGCAACCTCATTCAGTTGGTTTCAAGAGCCTGGGTCGATGGCAACTATATCCGTCCACGTACCGACAAGAAAGACCTTGAGCGATTCCATGAGGACCTTATCATCTGTTCTGCCTGCGTAGCGGGCGAGCCTCAGGAACTTATCCGTCGTGCCCTTCGACTGGAGAAATACGCCATGACCGAGTCGCGTTCCCCTGAGGAACTGTTCCAGATGGCCGACGATGCGGTGAGATGGTATAAGGAAGTGTTCGGCGATGACTACTACATGGAACTCATGCGTCATGAGGTGAAGGATCCTACAGTCCGTGCTAACCGCGACACATATCCTGTGCAGAAAGCCGTCGAGCCTTATCTCATCAAACTGGCACAGAAATACAATGTGAAACTCGTATGTTCCAACGACTCCCACTTCCTCAACAAGGAGGATGCCGAGGCTCATGAGATTCTGCTCTGCCTCTCTACCGGCAAGAAACTCTCAGAGGATCACATGCTCTACTCTAAGCAGGAGTGGCTGAAGACTCGCGAGGAGATGAACGAGGTGTTCGCCGATATCCCAGAGGCGTTGAGCAACACCATCGAAATCCTCGACAAGGTGGAGACCTACGACCTCGACAGTGCTCCTATCATGCCTTTCTACCCTATCCCTGAGGACTTCGGTACTGAGGAAGAATGGCGCACGATGTTCTCCGAGGAACATCTCTTCAATGAGTTCACCACCGATGAGTATGGCAAGAACGCTATGCCTGAGGATGAAGGACAGAAGAAGATAAAGCGATTAGGTGGCTACGAGAAACTGTATCGTATCAAGTTCGAGGGCGACTACCTCGGTAAGTTGGCTTACGAGGGTGCTTCGCGCCTTTATGGTACTGGCTATTCGCTCGTTGAGGGCAAGGCGATGCAACCTGACGATCTGTCGCAGTGGGCTGCCGATCATGGTATCCGTCAAGAGGTCGATGAGCGTATCCGCTTCGAACTCCATATCATGAAGACCATGGGCTTCCCTGGTTACTTCCTCATCGTGCAGGACTTCATCAACTCTGCCCGTCAGGATCTTGGCGTATGGGTTGGTCCTGGACGTGGCTCGGCTGCAGGATCGGTTGTGGCTTACTGTCTTGGTATCACCAAACTCGACCCACTGAAATACGACCTGCTGTTTGAGCGTTTCCTCAACCCTGACCGAATCTCATTGCCTGATATCGATACCGACTTCGACGACGATGGTCGTGGAAAGGTGCTCCAGTGGGTAATGGATAAATATGGTCGCGACAACTGTGCCCATATCATCACCTACGGTTCCATGGCGGCAAAGAACTCCATCAAAGATGTGGCTCGCGTGGAGGATATTCCATTGCCGAAGGTCAATGCTTGGTGTAAGGCTATGCCCGACCGTCTGCCTGACGGCATGAAATCAAAACTGCCGAACTATCTCAAAGTAACGAAGGAGTTGCAGGATGCACAGGCTTCCCCTATCAAAGAGGAGAGCGACACCATATCTCATGCGCTGCGTCTTGAGGGTACGGTGCGCAACACCGGTATCCACGCCTGCGGATTCATCATCTGCCGCGATCCTATATCTGAGCATGTACCAGTTTCTACTGCCGACGACCCTGATTTCCCTGACATCAAGACTGCTGTGACACAGTATGATGGTCATGTCATCGAGTCAACGGGACTCATCAAGATGGACTTCCTCGGATTGAAGACTCTCTCCGAGCAGAAAGAGGCTGTGAAGAACATCAAACTGACTCGTGGCATTGATGTTGACCTCGACACTATTCCTATCGACGATCCAAAGACCTACGAACTGTATCAGCGAGGTCAGACCGTAGGTACATTCCAGTTTGAGTCTGCCGGTATGCAGAAATACCTCAAGGAACTCCACCCTACCGTCTTTGAGGATCTCATCGCCATGAACGCCCTCTACCGTCCGGGACCAATGGACTACATCCCTTCGTTCATTGCCCGCAAGAACGGACGTGAGCCAATTTCCTATGATATTGACTGCATGGAGAAATACCTCAAGGACACCTATGGTATCACCGTTTATCAGGAGCAGGTGATGCTCCTCTCCCGCCAGCTTGCCGACTTCACCCGTGGCCAGAGCGATGCCTTGCGTAAGGCGATGGGTAAGAAGAAGAAAAAGATCGTTGACGAGATGAAGCCTATGTTCATCGAGGGCGGAAAGAAGAACGGACATGATCCGAAGATTCTCGAGAAGATATGGGCTGACTGGGAGAAGTTCGCTTCCTATGCGTTCAACAAGTCGCATGCGGCATGCTATTCATGGGTGGCTTACCAGACGGCATATCTCAAAGCCAACTACCCTGCCGAGTTCATGGCGGCACTGCTCACCCGTCGAAAGAGCGACATCAAGGAAATCACAAAGTTGATGGACGAGTGCAAGAATATGAATATCGAAACCCTCGGTCCTGATGTCAACGAGTCGTTCTCCGACTTCGGTGTGAACAAGAAGGGCGAGATCCGTTTCGGACTTGCAGCCATCAAGGGCATGGGCGAGGCTGCCGCAGAGGCTATCATCAGCGAGCGAAATGCCAATGGTCCTTACACCGATATCTATGACTTCGCAAAGCGTCTCAACTTCTCGCAAGTGAACCGCAAGGCATTCGAATCCCTCGCTTTGAGTGGTGGTTTCGACAGTTTCGGCATTCAGCGCGAGCAGTATTTCGCTGTTGCCAACACCAAGGGCGAGACATTCATCGAGACCATAGTTCGTTTCGGCCAGAACTATCAGAATGCCATGAACGAAGCTAAGGCGTCGCTCTTCGGTTTTGAGGACATGAACATGGCAATCGCCGTACCACAGCCACCGAAAAACTTCGTTCGATGGAGTCAGATAGAGAAACTGAACAAAGAGCGCGAACTGGTTGGTATCTACCTCTCAGCCCATCCGCTCGACGACTATAGCATTGTTCTCAAATCGATGTGCAACACCCAGTGCGTGGAACTCGCCAACAAGGAGGAACTCACCAAAAAGCAGGAGATTGTCTTTGGAGGTATCGTCACTGGCGTCAGGACAGGTATCTCTAAGCGCGACAAGCCTTTCGGCATCGTCACCATTGAAGATTATTCCGGTTCGGGAGAGTTGGCACTCTTCGACGATTGGCACATGTGGTCGAACAAATTTATCGAGGGCACGCCGTTGTATATCAAAGCGAAATACACCACACGATTCGCCACCAGCACCTACTACACCCTCACCATTGGTTCTGTAGAGTATATGCACGATGTCAAGGAGAAATCCATCGACCGCTTCACTATC
>JAZQOD010000296.1:0-4803 GCA_045627685.1 Prevotella sp.
GAGGCGGGTTCTGGGGCGGGGTTCTTTGACGGAATAGATATCATTATTCCCATCCCTCTCACACGCAAAAGGGAATGGAACAGAGGCTACAACCAGAGCGAAGAGATAGCGAAGGGAATCAGCAGATACACGAAGATCCCAATAGTAACCAATGCAGTGAAGCGGACGCGATTCACTCAGAGCCAGACTCACCTGAACAGTGAACAGCGCACACAAAACGTAGAAAATGCCTTCAAACTCCTCAAACCGTCCCTCATCAAAGGGAAACATATACTCCTGGTGGATGACATTATAACTACTGGCGCCACTGCCTACTCCTGCGCAAAAGAACTCCAAAAAGCTGGCAACACGACATTCTCCATTATCTCCGCCGGATTCACTAAAGGATAATTTCCCGATGAATCGGGAAAAATTATTAGTTATGAGTTATTAGTTTCCTATACCATGGGAAGAGAACGAAGGCCCCACGACTCAACCCCCAGCCCCAAAGGGGAGGGGGTAACGAATACGAAAACGAATACATAAACGAAGACGAATACGAAAACGGGGGACGAATACGAAAATGGGGACGGGAGCGGGGACGTGGGATTTGCTCGGGGTGTTTCTTAACTTCTTTGTCCCTTTACTATGCGGTCGTTACCGAACTGGTCCTTGAGAACTGCAACGTCAACGAATCCGTGGTCTTCCAACAGTTGGGCTGTCTCTTTGCCATAGGCGCGGTTGATTTCAAAGAACAGTTGTCCTCCATTGCAGAGTGTCTTTGCGGCATAACGGGTGATGGCGCGATAGAATAGCAGTGGATCATCGTCGGGTACGAACAGTGCCAGTCGGGGTTCATAGTCAAGTACATGGCTTTCCATACACGCGCGTTCCTTATTACATATATAGGGTGGATTGCTGACAATGGCTGTGTAACCTCCTTCGGTCAGTGGGAGATCACAAGAAAGGACGTCTTGCTTGATGAACTTCACGGCTGCACCGTGTCGCTCAGCATTGTCACGGGCAATATGCAACGCCTCGTCGCTGATGTCCCAGGCTTCAACAGGATAGACGGACGCATCGCCACAGACGGTCTGTGCCAGTTCCAGAGCGAGGGTTATGGCAATGCATCCCGAACCGGTACCGATGTCGAGCACTGGTCCTGCCGGCAACTGCGAGGCGAGGACGGTGTCAATGAGTTCTTCGGTTTCTATTCGTGGGATGAGTACTCCGCTGGCGGTGTGGAATGCACGTCCATAGAAATCAGCCTCACCAAGCACATACTGCACTGGTTCTCCCTGCTCCAAGCGTTGCAGAGAGTGTTCAAGAAGGATGGCACCAGATTCATCAAGGTGCTCTACCCCACCACACAACACATCGGTCCACGACATGCCACACTGTTTTTCGAGCAGCAGTCGTGCCACAGCCTTTGCCTCGCCGGATTCGTAACGGGAGGATAGTCGGGAAATGATATCACGATAGTTCATCGATACAAAGTTACGATTTTTTTGTGAAAAAACAAAAAAACGATAACGATGACGATGACAATAACGAACACGAATTTCACGAATTAACACGAATTTTTCATTAATTAATTTTTGGGGATGTCGCGGAAAGATTGTATCTTTGTAGGTGTTAAAGATATATGATATGAAAAGGATTCGGTGTTTCATTACAGTGCTTTGCTGTTTTATGGTTGTCAGCGTGTGGGCGCAGAGGGCTATGCGCTGTGCTGACCGTGTGTATTCCCTACCTAACAGACCGTTCATGCAGAAACTCCTCACACAAGAGGGTATAGTGGTGACGGATGTGGCGAACCTGCCCGAGGGACTGACACTGATGACGGATCGCCCGGGGTATAAATATGTGTATGGTACGGCACCGAAAGCCGGCAACTACAGATACACGGTGAATCTGAACAACGGCACAAGCATGGATATGAGTCTCACCGTGAGTGACGACCTTATCCAACCGACACCGTTCATGGGTGTACTGACATGGAACTCGTTCGAGGGCCATATCAGTGACTCGAACATCAAGGCGATTGCTGACGCCTTCGACACGTTCGGTCTGAAAGACGTGGGCTACAACTATATGTGCATCGACGACAAATGGGCGGCTTACGACCGTGTGGACGGACATCTGGTGTGGGGCGACAGGTTCAAGGACTACGCCGATGTTGTGGAATATGTTCATAGCAAAAGCTTGAAGATTGGTATCTATTCCGATGCCGGCAGTCGCACCTGTTCGAATGCTCAACCGGGAAGTTACGGTTTTGAGGATGTTGATGCCCAGGACTTCCTCAATTGGGATTTCGACCTTCTGAAATACGACTTCTGCAATGCCACCGGAGGCACCGACCCTGAATCGGCAGAGAAAGCCTACACTGCCATGGGCGATGCCTTAAAGAAGGCTGCCAACGAGAAAGGTAAACCGTTCCTTTACTATATGTGCGAGTGGGGCGACAGGAATCCATGGGAGTGGGCAGCAAACACTGGTGCCACCTGCTGGCGATCGACGGCTGACACCCGCGACTATTGGAGTGACACGACATATAATGGTGGTGTGATACAGGTGCTTTCAGTGATGAAGAACATCTGGGCATATCAAGGTGTGAACCGCTGGAACGATGCTGACATGCTTATGGTGGGACTCCACGGAACGGGCTACAGTTCGAACGACGGAGGCGGCGACGGTTGCACAGCCGGACTGACAATGGACGAGGCGCGCAGCAACTTCTCACTTTGGTGTATGTTTGCCTCGCCACTGATACTGTCGAACAACATCACCAACCTCGACGGACAGCCGAACAGCAGGACCGGCAAAGAGGTGACAAACACATTCTACGAGGAGGATCTCGCCATTATACGCAACAAGGAACTCATTGCCATAGACCAGGATCCTCTCGGTCAGGCTGGTGAACCGATATACGACACCGAGGATTATATTGTATTCCAGAAGGACATGGCCGACGGTAGTATCGCCCTCTCGATAACGAACCTCAGCAAGGAACCGAAGGACATCAGTGTGAGTCTTGCCGACCTGAGTGGTTTGAAAGACAACCACGAATACACAATACGTGACCTCTGGCTTCACGCGCATCTCGACACCGATGCCACAAGTGGTACGCACTGCACATTCACAACAAAGGATACGCTAAGAGTGAATGTAGCGAGCCATGCGACGGAGGTTTTTAGGGTTAAAGGTTAAGGGTTAAAGGTTAAAAGTTAAAGGTTAAAGGTTAAAATTGACATTACAAAATGAAAAAGATTATTGTTTTATTACTAATGTTAGTTTCTATGAACTCGTTTGCACAGAAAGCTAAACGCATTTCAATCTTTGCTGATCATATCGAGGTGATGGCAAAGCAGAAGAATATCACGCTGAAAGAGGCTGCCCAGCAGATGAAAGAGTTGGGATATGCCGGTGCGGATGTGTATGTTACCATCGATGAAAAGAAACTGAAGGCTCTGGATGATGCCGGTCTGGAACATTCATGTTGCATTGCCACTATCGATTTCACCAAGGGTGATATGGCTCAGGAGGCAAAGCAGGCTATCGACTTCATGAAAGCGAAGCATTACGACCGTGTGCTGCTCGTGCCGGGACTGCTTCCAAAGGACGATGCAAGTGCACTTGCACTGACCCATGAGCGCATACGCCGTTTTACCGAATGTGCTGAGAAAGAAGGATTTACGGTGACCGTTGAGGACTATGACAACCCACAGTCGCCTTGTTACAACACCGAGGCCATCGACAAAATTATTGATGCATCACCATTGACGGGAGTGACATTCGACACAGGTAATTTCGTGTATTGCCAAGAGGATGTGATGGCCACTCTGGAGCATTTCTACGGTAAGATTAAACATGTGCATCTGAAAGACCGTAAGTCGATGACGGATATGGGTACCACCCCTATTGGAAAGGGCTGTGTGCCAACCAAGGAATTCATTATCAGAATGCTTGCCACTGGTTATAACGGCTATTTCACCGCCGAGTTCTTCGGTTCAAAGGATATGTACTCATGGGCAAAGGAATCAGCAGAATTCATCAGCGCAGCATACGACGAGTTCTATGCAAAATATCCTGACCAGGGCGGTATGGGTCCACAGCAGACCGAGATATGGACACCACAGCCAAGGAAGGTTGACCCATCGGTAGGTGGTATTCCATCAGACGCCATCGTTCTTTTCAACGGTGTTGACCTGAAGGAATGGCAGAAAGACAACGGTGAACCAGCAGGATGGAAGGTTGAGAATGGCATCATGACTGTCGACAAGTCGAAGGGTGACATAGTGACCCGCCGTAAGTTCGGCAGTTACCAGTTGCATCTGGAATGGCGCATCCCTTCCGACATCCAGGGTGAGAGTCAGGCTCGAGGCAACAGCGGTGTGTTCATGCAAGATAAATACGAGGTGCAGATTCTCGACAGTTACGACAACCCAACCTATATCCACGGTCAGGCCGGTTCAATATACAAGCAGAGTGCCCCGCTGGTGAATGCGATGAACAAGCCAGGCGAGTGGAATGTGTATGACATAATCTACACTGCACCGGTGTTCAAGGCCGACGGCAGTTATCTGTATCGTCCATTTGTGACAGTGATCCACAACGGAGTTGTTATCCAGAACCACACCGAGATTTTCGGCACCACAGAATGGATCGGTATGCCTCGCACCGTAGAGCACGGCGACGGTCCTATCCGCCTCCAATCACACGGCGACCCATCGGCACCTATCAGTTTCAGGAATATCTGGATAAGACCGCTGTAAGCCCCCCACCCCCCCGAAGGGGGAGAAAAGCCTCACCCCCTAGCCCCCC
>JAZQOD010000297.1:0-9882 GCA_045627685.1 Prevotella sp.
TACTTATGCTTGAGTTTTACAATCTCAGGCAACTTACAAAGGTCGCCCTCCATAGAGAACACACCATCAACGATGATAAGTTTCACCTTGTCAGGATCGCAACGCTGGAGTACACGCTCCAAGTCTGCCATGTCGTTGTGCTTGTAACGAAGCTGAGTAGCGAAAGAAAGACGACGACCATCAACAATACTTGCGTGGTCACGGTCGTCACAGATAATATAATCATCCTTACCAACAAGCTGTGGAATAACGCCACTGTTTACTGTAAAACCTGTAGCAAACACAAGTGCATCATCCTTACCTACATATTCTGCCAACTCCTTCTCGAGCTGCACATGGATGTCGAGTGTTCCATTGAGGAAACGGCTACCTGCGCAACCGCTACCGTACTGACGCATTGCCTGACAACCAGCCTCGATGATGCGATCATCACCAGTAAGACCTGTGTAAGCATTTGAGCCGAACATCAAAACCGAGTGTCCGCCCATCTCTACTTCAGTACCCTGCTTGCCCTCGATTTCGCGGAAATAAGGGTAAACACCGTTTTCTTTTGCTTCCTTTGCCATTGAATAGAAAGGATGCTTAGAAAGCTTTTCTTCTAAAAGTCCCATATATTTAAATTTTGATTTTGTTTCAAAACAACACTGTATGGTATAAATACCATTTGACAATTACGAGTTGCAAAGTTACAAAAAAAATGTTTAACGCAATGCATATATCTCAAGAAAATGTCATTTTGTGGTTTTTTAATTGATATTTCTGCCAATTATTATTCATTTTTTCGTAATTTTGCATCCAAGAAACAATTATATCGCTTAGGAAATTGCATCTACGACCTATAAGGAAGTGACATCAGCAACCTAAAAAGACAAGGCGGGGCTACCCTCCGTAAGTCGATTTGACACAAATTATGGAAAAGAAATCTATCGTATTCATAATGAATCCCATATCAGGCACAGCAAGCAAAGCCGGTGTTCCTGACCTCATAAAAGAGAATCTCGACCAGAAAAAATTCGAGTATGAGATTCGTATGACCGAATACGCAGGCCATGCTTCAGAGATTGCCAAAGAAGCGATGAACAACGGCATCGACATCGTTGTGGCTGTCGGTGGCGATGGAACCGTCAACGAGGTGGCTCGCGCTATCGTTCATTCCAATACCGCATTAGGCATCATTCCTTGCGGTTCGGGCAACGGACTGGCTCGTCATCTGTTGCTCCCTATGAACGCAAAGAAATCAATAGATATCATCAACGCTTGCGACATACGCGATTTCGACTATGGAATCATCAACGAGCATCCATTCTTCTGTACATGCGGAATGGGGTTCGATGCCTTCGTGAGCAAGAAATTCGCCGATTCCGGCAAGCGTGGTCCTATCTCCTATGCCGAGCAGATACTAAAAGAAGGACTCTCGTACAAGCCTCAGACATATATCATCAACGACGAGAACGGCGCCTCGACCTACAACGCATGGCTCATCTCGTGTGCTAACGCATCACAATACGGCAACAACGCCTATATTGCCCCACAGGCATCGATGAGCGATGGCTGGCTCGATATTATCATCATGGAACCATTCGATATGATTGAAGCACCTGAGGTATGGCTTGAAATGTTCAACAAGACGCTCGACAAGAACCCAAACATAAAGACATTCAAGAGCAAGAGTATCCATGTTCACAGAGACGAACCAGGAGTTATCCATTATGACGGCGACCCAGTGATGGCTGGAACCGACATAGATGTCAAGATTGTGGAAAAGGGTATCAAGATGCTCATCAACCCTTTCACCGACCGCAGCCAGCGTCAGCCAAGTAAGTTTCAGAATGCTGCTACCGAGTTGATCAATGAAATCAACAACATCCGTACAGGTGTCAGAGAAGATTTCACACAAACCAGCAGGCAGATTCAAGCCATTACAAAGGCTGTGCAGAAGAAACTGAATTTTTAGAAATCATCAGTGAAGATAATGCAAAAAGAGTAGAGGACGACGCATCCCCTACTCTTTTTTATTTCTACAACAGCACAATCTTATAATGTAATACTGTCAATTCTCAGTTTCAGAACTCCTGCCGGTACGTTCACCTCAACAACATCGCCTACCTTTTTGCCCAGCAGGGCTTCAATAACAGGCGATTTCACCGATATTTTTCCTTCACGAAGATTTGCCTCATGAGGATTCACAATAGTGTACGCCATCTTGGCATTGGTGTTGAGATTGGTGATTTCCACCTTACGCAGCAACCCTACTGTTTCTGTTGCAAGTATCGAAGTATCAAGCACTCTGGCGTTTTCCAGCACCTTTTGCTTGAAGCGTATTCTACCCAACAGTTTGCCTTGTTCACGCTTGGCAGCATGATACTCAAAGTTCTCGCTCAAATCGCCCATTGCACGAGCCTCGGCAATAGCATCCTTAACTCGTGGCAGATCGACGCTTATCATTTGTTGCAATTCGGCTACAAGTTTATCGTAGCCTTCTTGTGTCATATATTCCATACTTAATTTTGATTTTCGGACTGCAAAGTTAAGAAAATAAATCCATTATTGCAAGCAGAATTCACAAAACAAGCACATCATCCGGTGCTTTGTGGCTTTGTGAGCAGTTCATCATCGCAAGATTGTGCGGAATTGTGCGGACGGCGGGCGCACAACATCATTTCATATACCCGCAGGAATAATCAACTCGCAACACTGAGTACGGATTGCTTGCTTGATAGATTACAGTAAAGAAATCACCGATGGATTACAGATAGAAATCGTCGGCAAATTTCTTATACCAATCCGACTTCGTGCCATCGGCATTCTGGAGAATCTTTGTATCTATTACCGGTACTGCATTGCGGTCCTTTCCAAACAGCATCAAATGGCGCTTCACAGGCTTTGTTGCCTTTGGTTTCAAGAGCAAGTCCTCCATAAGATAAAGTCCTGAAAACCATGCTTCTTCGATGAATTGCTTATAGCATTCCTCCGTGAGCATCACAGAGAACACACCATCGTCGGTGAGCAGTTTGCTGACTCCACGAGCCAGCGAACTGAAAGGCAGGGAATCGGTATGGCGTGCTAAAGTGCGGAAAGAGTCAGGATTTTTCATCGAATCAACAAAAAACGGTGGATTGCTCACTATAGCATCAAACTGCAACTTGCCTTCATTCTCTGCAACAAAGTCCTGCAGAGATTTATTGACCGTAGAGATTCGCTCTCCCCAAGGTGAGTTGTCGGCATTCTGGCGTGTCTGGCGACAACAGTCATCAACAATGTCTATGGCTGTGATGTCGGCCTCAGGATAGCGCTGAGCAAGCATCAGTGATATGATGCCTGTTCCACAACCGATGTCCAACACTCTCTTGCCTCCTCTCGCCCATGCTCCAAGGAGCACACCATCGGTTCCGACCTTCATTGCACAAAGGTCTTGCCGTATATCAAACTGTTTAAAACGGAATATTTCGCACATAACTGAATATATAACGCACAAAACACTTGATTTATTTCCCTAACTCCTTAATATTTGCAAATATTGTTATTGTTGCGTCCCTTATCTCACGGATTTTTCGTAATTTTGTATTTCAAATGCAAATATTGCAAAGCAAACAAAAACAATAAAATGAAGAAGAATAACACATCAATACAGATGATTGCCGATATAGAAGGCGATATCAGCACATTGTTCTGCGAGGGCAAGGACGGAAAGATGCCGTTTCTTGTCACTCGCAATATGGTCGTGTTCCCAGGTGTGGTGACACCATTACTTATCGGTCGCCAGCAGAGTCTGCGTCTCATCGACGAACTGTGAAAAGCACCTGAGACGGTCATTGCTATCTTTTGCCAGAAAGACGAAAACGACGAGGTGCCTCGTGCACGCGACATCTACGAATGGGGTGTTCTCGCACGTCTCGTGCGTACCATTGACATGCCCGACAGCGACAATGTAACTGCTATTTTCCAGGGCTTGGGAAGATGTCACCGCGAATCGATGACTCATGCGGTGCCATTCTACGAGGGTACCGTACAGAGCGATATTGAAATCATGCCATCTACTCCTGAGGAGAAGGAGCAGTTCGGTATTGCTGTTGCCGACTTGCGCGATGTCGTTTCGGAATATATACACAAGAGCGACGAGATGCCTAACGAGTCGGAGTTCGCGATAAAGAACATCAAGAACGACACCATGCTCGTGAATTTCGTATGCGCAAACGCATTCTTTTCTGTTCCTGAGAAAATCGAACTGTTGAAGATTGACAGTATGATGGAGCGTGTGATGACTTTGCTCAGGCGCCTCAACCGTGATATTCAGTTCATGGAACTCCGCCACGAGATTCGCAACAAGACTCGCGAGGATCTTGACGAACAGCAGCGTGAATATTTCCTCCAGCAGCAGATAAAGAACATCAAGCAGGAACTCGGCAATGGTGAGGGTTCGCCTGAACAGCGTGAACTGGCAGAAAAGGGTCGCAAGAAGAACTGGAGTTTCGACACTCAGGTACTTTTCTTCAAGGAACTCGACAAGTTGGAGATGTACAACCCACAGAGTCCAGAATATGCCATTCAGTTGAACTACCTCAACCAGATGATCAATCTTCCTTGGAACGACATGACCAAGGACGACTTGAGTCTGCAGCGTGCCAAGAAGGTCTTAGATAAGGACCACTATGGTATGGAGAAGGTAAAGGAGCGCATTCTGGAATATATCTCTGTTTTGAAGTTGCGTTCTGACCTCAAAGCACCTATTCTCTGTCTCTATGGCCCTCCAGGAGTCGGCAAGACATCGCTCGGAAGAAGTATCGCTACAGCCTTGAAGCGTAACTATGTGCGTGTTTCATTAGGTGGTGTTCACGATGAAAGCGAGATTCGCGGTCATCGCCGCACCTATGTCGGTGCTATGCCTGGACGCATCATCAAGAGCATACAGAAGGCTGGTTCTTCGAATCCAGTGTTCATTCTCGATGAGATTGACAAAGTGGCTCAGAACACTCTCCATGGTGATCCATCGTCGGCATTGCTCGAAGTACTGGACCCTGAGCAGAACAACGCTTTCCACGACAACTACCTCGACATCGATTATGACCTGTCGAATGTGCTTTTCATCGCTACAGCCAACGACCTCGGGGGAATCCCTCGTCCGTTGCTCGACCGTATGGAGGTGATTGAGGTCAGTGGTTATATCACAGAGGAAAAGGTAGAGATTGCTAAGCGCCACCTCGTTCCACGCGAGATTGAGAACAATGGTATCGACCATTCAAACATCAAGATATCATTCACCAAACCTGCCCTTGAGACCATCATCGAGCGCTACACTCGTGAGAGCGGTGTCCGTCAGTTGGAGAAGCAGATTGGCAAGTGTATGCGTAAGATTGCATACAAGATTGCAAGTGAGGGAAGCATTGCTACAACGAAGATTACCCCAACAGAGATTGAGACTCTCCTTGGCAAAGCCCCATTCTATCGCGATATTTATCAGGGCAATGAATATGCTGGTGTTGTGACTGGTCTTGCATGGACAAGTGTCGGTGGAGAGATTCTCTTCATTGAAACATCATTGAGCAAAGGCAAGCCTGGCAAACTCACATTGACTGGTAATCTGGGCGATGTGATGAAGGAGAGTGCCGTCATCGCCTTGGAATATATCAAGGCGCATATCGATGTGCTCGGTGTTGACTATCGTATCTTCGACCAATACAACATCCATATCCATGTTCCTGAGGGTGCTACACCAAAGGATGGCCCTTCGGCTGGTATCACCATCGCCACTTCCATCGCTTCAGCCCTGACACAGCGTCAGGTTCGCAAGAATGTGGCAATGACGGGTGAGATTACTCTCCGCGGAAAGGTTCTGCCGGTTGGTGGTATCAAGGAAAAGATTCTCGCAGCAAAACGTGCCGGCATCACTGACATCATGCTCTGCAAGGACAACCGCAAGGATATCGAGGAGATTCCAGAGATCTATCTCAAGGGTGTGCAGTTCCATTATGTAGAGAATGTGCTCGATGTATGGAACTTTGCACTTACCGACAAGAAGGTGGCCGACGCTGTGGAATTCACTCTCGAAGACGAGAAGAAAGACTAATCGCATTATACGAACTACAACAATGACATTTGAATTACAACATACCGATCCATACAGCGAGGCTCGTGCAGGCATTATCACCACCGACCACGGACAGATAAAGACTCCGATATTCATGCCCGTAGGTACCTGCGGTGCTGTGAAAGGTGTGCATTTCCAGGAGTTACGCGATCAGGTGAAGGCCCAGATTATTCTTGGCAACACCTACCATCTGTATCTCCGTCCGGGATTGGAGACACTCCGCCTTGCTGGTGGTCTTCATAAGTTCAACACCTGGGATCGCCCTATCCTAACCGACTCTGGTGGCTTTCAGGTGTTCTCACTGACAGGAATCCGTAAGTTACGCGAAGAAGGTTGCGAGTTCCGTTCACATATCGATGGAAGCAAGCATATCTTCACTCCAGAGAATGTAATGGATACTGAGCGTGTCATCGGAGCTGATATCATGATGGCATTCGATGAGTGCCCTCCTGGCGAGAGCGACTATGAATATGCAAAGAAGAGCCTCGGACTGACACAGCGTTGGTTGGAGCGTTGCTGGAAGCGCTTCCACGAGACAGAGCCACTCTATGGTTACAACCAAAGTCTCTTCCCTATCGTCCAGGGTTGTAAATATCCGGAACTGCGTCGCGAGGCAGCAAAGCATGTTGCCGACCTCGGTGCCGATGGTAATGCCATCGGTGGATTGGCTGTGGGTGAACCAACGGAGGTGATGTACGAGATGATTGAAGTGGTGAACGAAGTGCTGCCAAAGGAAAAGCCTCGTTACCTGATGGGTGTGGGTACTCCGCAGAATATTCTCGAAGGCATTGAGCGTGGTGTCGATATGTTCGACTGTGTGATGCCTACCCGAAACGGTCGCAATGCACAGCTATTTACCTACAACGGAACGATGAACATGCGTAACAAAAAGTGGGAGAACGACTTCTCGCCTATCGATCCTGATGGTTGCGACATTGACCGCATACATACAAAAGCATATCTTCACCATCTGTTCAAGGCGCAGGAGTTGCTGGCTATGCAGATAGCATCAATCCATAACCTCGCGTTCTATCTCCGTCTTGTCACAGATGCTCGCGAGCATATCATCAAGGGCGACTTCACACAGTGGAAGCGTGGTGTAATAGAAAACCTCGGAAAGAGAGTCTGACAATGAATCTTAAAAGAAAGGAACTGGCAATAAAGATGAGGCGTCGCTGGGCAAACCTGAACAAAAGGCTTGATCCGGCAAAGGCTTTCCTGAAAAAATATTTCGGGTGGGTGCGCCGTGCAAACCCTCTGCGATATATCAGCATTCTCGACTGGTATATCATCAAGAAGTTTATCGGCACCTATTTCTTTTCAATCATCCTCATCATATCCATTGCGGTGGTGTTCGATGTGAACGAGCATCTTGCCAAGTTCACTCAGTATCATGCTCCGCTGAAGGCTATCGTATTTGATTATTACGCCAACTTCATCCCTTATTTCGCCAATCTGTTCTCACCGCTGTTCGTATTCATCGCGGTAATCTTCTTTACATCAAAACTGGCAGGCAATTCCGAAATCATCGCCATGTTAGCGGCTGGTGTTTCGTTCAAACGACTGTTGCGTCCATATATGATATCCTGCGTGCTGATATCTGTACTGTCGTTCTATCTTGCCGCTTATGTCATCCCTCACGGAACCATCGTGTTGCAGAACTTTGAGACGATGTACAAGAACAAGAAGAAGAACACCGCTGCTGATAATGTCCAGTTGCAGGTTGAGGAGGGTGTCATTGCATATATCCAGCACTACGATAACCGTTCGAAGCAGGGATATGGGTTCTCTCTGGACAAGTTCGAGAACAAGAAACTGGTGAGCCACATGACTGCCCAGCAGATACAGTATGACACCATCTCTGATTCAAAATACCACTGGCAGGCCATATCGTGGAAGATTCGTAACCTCCGTGGCTATAAGGAAAAGATTACGAGCGGTGCACGACTCGACACACTGATACAGATTGAACCAGCCGATCTGGTTTATTCAAAAGGTCAGCAGGAGACATTCACCAACCCTGAACTGAAGGCGTATATCGGCAAACAGATAAACCGTGGTAGTGGAAATGTGGTGCGATATAAGGTGGAGTACCACAAACGAATAGCGGCTTCGTTCGCTTCGTTTATCCTGACTATCATCGGTGTTTCATTGTCATCGCGTAAACGCAAGGGCGGAATGGGAATGTACCTTGGTATTGGTCTGGCACTGAGTTTCACATACATCATGCTGCAGACCATCTCATCAACCTTTGCAATCAATGCCGGTTGGCCTCCAATGCTTGCTGCATGGTTGCCTAACATCCTCTTTGCCTTCGTGGCTTATTTCTGCTATCGACAGGCACCTAACTAATTTCCACCTATTTTAAATAATATGTATTTCGACGAATTAGATTTAAGCGACAATATACTCGATGCCCTCTGGGACATGCATTTTGATGAGTGCACCCCTATCCAAGAGGCATGCATACCAAAGATTCTCGAGCTCAACGATATTATCGGCGTAGCACAGACTGGTACGGGCAAGACTGCCGCCTATCTGTTGCCGGTATTGTCATTGCTCGACGATGGTGGTTTCCCTGAGGATGCCATCAACTGTGTCGTAATGTCACCAACACGCGAGTTGGCACAGCAGATTGATCAGGCTATGCAGGGATTCGGCTATTATCTGCCAACAGTGAGTTCCATATCTGTTTATGGTGGCAACGACGGCAACCGTTTCGATCAGGAGGTAAAAGCCTTGCGTGCAGGCGCTGATGTTGTGATTGCCACTCCGGGACGACTGATAAGCCACATGCAGATTGGCAATCTCGACCTCTCACGCACCTCGTTCTTCATTCTCGACGAGGCTGACAGAATGCTCGACATGGGATTCTCTGAGGACATTCTCTCTATAGCCAAGGCTCTGCCTGCTGATTGCCAGACAATCATGTTCTCGGCTACAATGCCTCCGAAGATTGAGGAACTGGCAAAGACTCTGCTTAAAAAGCCAGTATTGGTGAAGTTGGCTGTGAGCAAACCTGCAGAGAAAATCCAGCAGAGTGCTTATGTTTGCTACGAACCACAGAAACTGGATATCATCCGCCACATGTTCAAGTCTGACCAGTTGAAGCGTGTCATTGTGTTCTGTGGAAAGAAGCAGAAGGTGAAGGAGATTTCGCGTGCGCTGGTAAGAATGAAGATCAACAGCGGTGAGATGCACTCCGATCTCAGTCAGGCTGAGCGCGACGAGATAATGTATAAGTTCAAGAGCGGACAGATTGATGTCCTTGTGGCTACAGATATTGTGGCACGAGGCATCGATATCGATGATATCGCAACAGTAATCAACTATGATGTACCTCACGATGTGGAGGATTATGTTCATCGTATCGGTCGTACGGCACGAGCAGAGCGCGATGGTGTAGCCATCACCTTCGTGAACGAGGACGATATATACTACTTCAAACTCATTGAGCGTTTCCTTGAATACGAAATCAAGAAGAACGAAATGCCCGAAGGTATGGTTGCCGGTCCTGATTATGCTACAGCCGGTCGCCCGATGAAATCAGGTAAGGGCCGCAAGCGTTCCGGCGGAAAGAAGAGAACCAGCAAAGGCAAGAAACCACAGGGCAGAAAGCCTCAGGCTAAGAAAGCGAATGGTGAGTCAAAGGCTAAAGCAAATAACGAGTCGAAGGCTAAAGCGAGCGCAGAACCAAAGACACAGAGCACAAATGCTGAGCCAAAGGCTAAGAACGAAGGCAAACCGAAGAAGGTAAGCAAGCCAAAGAAGGAAGATAAACCGAAGAAGGAAGATAA
>JAZQOD010000298.1:0-12375 GCA_045627685.1 Prevotella sp.
GTTGTAGTGCAGTTAGCATACATCCAGTCCATACCCTTTGCTGCGAACAATGGCATGAGCGACTGTGTGATCTCCTCTACAGTCTCATTGAATGCCTCTGAAGGAGTGTGACCATTCTCGCGGAGAACCTCATACTGAGCAAGGAGCAAGCCCTGGATTGCACCCATCAATGAACCACGCTCACCAGTGAGGTCAGATGTAGCCTCGCGCTGGAATGTTGTCTCGAAGAGGTAACCCGAACCGATACCGATACCGAGGGCGAGTGTACGCTCGAGAGCCTTGCCAGTGTAGTCCTGATATACTGCGTATGATGAGTTCAAGCCACGACCTTCGAGGAACATGGTACGGAGTGATGTACCAGAACCCTTAGGAGCAACCATGATAACATCGATATCGTTCTGAGGAACACAACCAGTACGGTCGTTCCATGTGATAGCGAAACCGTGTGAGAAATACAATGCATCGCCTGGCTTCAAGCACTCCTTGAGTGTTGGCCATACTGACATAACAGCAGCATCTGAGAGCAAGCACATTACGATAGTGCCCTTTGTAGCAGCCTCCTCGATTGAGAAGAGTGTCTCACCTGGTACCCAACCGTCAGCAACAGCCTTCTCATAGGTCTTACCCTGACGCTGGCCAACGATTACATTGAAGCCGTTATCACGGAGGTTGCATGCCTGTCCAGGACCTTGAACACCATAACCGATAACAGCAATTGTCTCGTCCTTAAGAATCTCTCTTGCCTTTTCCAATGGGAACTCTTCACGTGTCATTACTTCTTCAATGACACCACCAAAATTCATTTTTGCCATAATACTAAAAATTTATAGTTGTGAATAATTATATTTATCTTTCTACGAACTTGACCAGTGAACGGACACATTCCACTTCACCGTCAGGGGTTACCTTACTGATTCGCACCATCACCTCGTTCTCGTCGGCACCGTTTTCGCGATAGAAACGCAGTGTGTCGCCAGCGTGACTCTCTGCCACATAGGCTATGTCGAAACGCTTGATTCGCTTCTCCTTGTATATTTCAACAGGGAAGATATCAAGTACATGTTCGATAGACTTCACCGAGTTTACATGCCCGTTGATATCAACATCATTGTAGCGTGCCACATACTCATAAACGAGTTCTGCCTTATCGGTCATCTTCACACGCGACGGTTTGTCGATTGGATTTTGTCTCTCACTCTCCACCCACTGCTCAATCTCACCATCCTTGACATCAAGGATATTCACCGGCTGACGGGTTTCTGTGTCGATCATTGCCCATATTGAACGGCCCCAACCGAGGGTTCTGCCATCTGCGCTCTGGATGTGGAAGTTACGGTTGGTGAAATAGCGCAATGCGTTCTCAACCCAACTCTCCACATAGAACTCATCATATATCTTCGGCATCTCGTCCATCTCGATGACAAGGCGTGACAACACCCATGTCTTATTGATGGTATTGAGATACACCATACCGAAACCACGGCCATTGCTATGGAAATCGGCTGCATTGAGCAGATGATTACCCAGATGACCAATAAACAGTTCCTTGTGCAAGTCACAATGGAATGGTTCGGCTAAATTCTTATATCGTCCAACTTTTGAAAGTTCCATATTATGAATTAGTGATTAGTTTACATATTCTTCTCGGCCTCGCGGTTGGTGAGATACTGGTCGAGACGCTCAATGCACGACTTTGTGACAGCTATTCTACCTGTGCGAACAAACTGCAAGACACAATCGAGTTCGTTCAGTGTGTCAAACAAAGAGAGCACATCAGCGGTGATACCTGTCTTTTCAACAATGGTATATGTTGGGTTCACCTCAACGATATGCGCATCATGACGGCGAATAACTCGGCTCACCTCTGGATTTGCGATGACATTCGGAGTAGAGAGTTTCAACAATGATGTCTCGAGAATGAATATCTCATCATCAACGAAGCAGTTTGCCTGCAATACATCAATCTTCTTCTCAATCTGCTTGCACAACATCTCTGCCATTTCCGGCTTACAGTAGCAGGTAATAGTGTACTTGTGAACACCTGGCGTTGAACTTGCACATACATTCAAAGACTCAATATTCACCTGACGACGGGTGAACACAGCCGTGATCTGGTTGAGGATACCGGCAAAGTTCTCTGAATAGATGATGAGAGTATAGAGAGTCAGTCCGTCGTGGTTGAGTTGTGCACCCTCAAACTCTGGTGTGACAGGGCGGGCAACAGCATTACGCTTGAAGGTCTCATGCTGAGGTACAGTGCCTTCTACATTAACGCTATCGTGTGCATGCTCGCTGAGTACTCGTGTCAGATTCTTCTCGAAGGAGTTTCGGTCTTTAGAAGCGGCAGCTCGCACCGCAGCATCAAAGGCAGCAGTTTCTTCCTGCTGCAACTGCTCATCGCATTTGCCACAGGTATTGCAATCGCCGCACTCCGCAGCCCCATATTTCTTATCTTGTTCCATGATTCTAATTCTTTTTGAATCCCTTAGGGAGTGTTTCTTCCTGTTCTATCTCAAAGAGCATCTCATCGACATTTCCTCCCGGAGGAGTCATTGGCAATACATTATCCTGCTCCTTCACTGCTACCTGTAGCAAGAATGGACCATCGGTGTCGAGCATCTCGCGGATAGCATCGTCAAGGTCTTCACGCTCAACGACAGTACGGCAAGGTATTCCGTAACCTTCGGCAATCTTCTCGTAGTTAGGGTTGAGCATTGGAGTGAACGAATAACGCTTATGGAAGAACATATATTGCCACTGGCGTACATTACCAAGGAAGTTATTGTTCAACATGATGAGTTTCACCGGACACTGCTGTTCCATAATGGTGCCGAGTTCCTCGATTGTCATCTGGAAACCGCCATCGCCTGCGAACATACATACCGTACGGTCAGGTGCTCCGAAGGTAGCGCCGATGGCTGCAGGGATGCCGAATCCCATTGTGCCGCAACCGCCTGAGGTCACTACCGACTTGCTCTTGGTAAACTTGAAGTAACGGCAACCAAACATCTGATTCTGACCGACATCCGTCACAAGGACAGCCTCGTTGTTGGCAGCCTCGCTCACCTTGCGAACCACCTCACCCATGAGCAGTGGTCCTTCGGTTGGATGAAGAGCACCATCAATCACCTTATTATATTCTTTCTCTGCGTAAGGCTTGAAGCCATCAATCCACGACTGATGCTTTGCTGGTTTGATGTACTTGTTGATTTCAGCCAAAACCAGCTTGCAGTCACCAACGAGCGGCAGATCAACCTGCACATTCTTGTTGATTTCAGAAGGGTCGATTTCAATATGAATAATTTTCGCCTGCTTTGCGTAGGTATCAAGATTTCCGGTGATACGGTCGTCGAAACGCATACCAACAGCAATGAGTACATCACACTGGTTTGTCATGTAGTTTGGCGCATAGTTGCCATGCATGCCCAGCATACCCATGTTCAAAGGATGATCTGTCGGAGCAGCAGAGAGTCCGAGCAATGTCTGTCCGAATGGAATCTGTGCTGTTTCCACCAGTTCAAGCAGTTCGTTGTAAGCACCACCGAGTTCCACACCCTGACCAACAAGCATAAACGGTTTCACCGCATCATTGATCAATCTTGCAGCCTCTCTGATGCTCTCCTCCTTTGGATGATGAACAGGCTTGTAAGAACGAATAAAGTCAACAGTCTGTGGTTTATAGTCAAACAATGCTGTCTGGGCGTTCTTTGTGAAGTCGAGAACAACAGGACCTGGACGACCGCTTTTTGCAATATAGAAAGCACGAGCGACAGCCCATGGCACATCCTCTGCACGACGAATCTGATAGTTCCACTTTGTGATTGGTTGTGTAACACCAACAATGTCAACCTCCTGGAAGGCATCTGTACCCATCATTGCTGCACCAACCTGACCGCAAATCACCACGAGAGGTGTTGAGTCCATCATTGCGTCAGCAATACCAGTAATTGTGTTTGTTGCACCAGGACCGCTGGTCACCAGTACACAACCCACTCTACCACTTACTCGTGCATAGCCTTGTGCTGCATGTACAGCAGCCTGTTCATGGCGAACGAGCACATGGTGCATTTTATCTCTATGATCGTAGAGTGCATCGAATGTAGGCATGATGGCACCACCCGGATATCCGAAGAGGACGTCAACCCCTTCGTGCTCCAGCGAACGCATCAATGCTTCTGCACCAGAAATATTTTCCATTAGTCTATTATTCTTACGCCGCCTTTGTCGGCTGATGAAACACTTTGAGCATAGGCTCTTAAAGCTTTGGATACCACACGGTTACGCTTCAATGGCTGCTGTGGACGAGCTGCGAGTTCCTCGTCAGTGAGTTTCACATTGATTGAGCGTGAAGGGATATCGATGACGATGATATCACCATCCTTAATCTTACCAATATTACCACCGCTTGCAGCCTCTGGCGAGATGTGACCGATAGACAGTCCTGATGTACCGCCCGAGAAACGACCGTCGGTGATGAGAGCACACTCTTTGCCCATGTGCATTGACTTGATATATGATGTAGGATAGAGCATCTCCTGCATACCAGGGCCTCCCTTTGGACCTTCGTGAGTGATGACAACACAGTCGCCCTTCTTCACCTTTCCACCGAGGATACCCTCGCAAGCATCTTCCTGTGAGTCGAAGACAACAGCAGGACCTTCAAAATGCCAGAGTTCAGGTGCAACACCGGCTGTCTTTACTACACAACCGTCCTGTGCGATGTTACCGAAGAGTACAGCCATACCGCCGTCCTTTGTGTATGCATGCTCGATATCACGGATACAACCATTCTCGCGGTCAGTGTCAAGACTCTCCCAACGAGTGTCCTGCGAACCCATCTTGGTAGAGAACTTTCCAGCAGGAGCTGAGTGATAGATTCTATCCGCTTCTGGATCAATTGTTTCGCCAGTGATGCTGTATTTCTTGATATCTTCACCAAGAGTAGCACCATTGACACGCTTACAAGTGAGGTCGAGCAGATTGCCCTTTGCCAATTCACCCATGATACCAAGGATTCCACCGGCACGGTTTTCCTCCTGAATGCTATACTTCTGCCAGTTTGGCGAGAGTTTGCAGAGGAATGGCACCTTACGGCTCAGTGCATCAATATCGTTCATGGTGAATTCCACTTCACCCTCCTGAGCAACAGCAAGGAGATGGAGCACTGTATTTGTTGAAGCACCCATGGCAATATCAAGAGTCATTGCATTGAGGAATGCTGCACGGGTAGCGATTGAACGAGGCAATACGCTTTCATCACCATCTTCGTAATATGCAAGGGCATTTTTCACGATGATCTTCGCAGCATCCTTGAAGAGTTGCACACGATTTACATGGGTTGCAAGGATTGATCCGTTGCCTGGCAATGAGAGACCGATAGCCTCGGTAAGCGAGTTCATTGAGTTTGCGGTGAACATACCCGAACAAGCACCACAACCAGGGCAAGCAGAATGCTCCACAATCTCCAGTTCCTCGTCGCTCACCGTTGGGTCACCACCCTTCACCATTGCAGTGATGAGGTCGGCGTTGACGCCGTTCACCTTTCCTGCCTCCATCGGACCACCACTGACAAACACAGCAGGGATGTTCAGTCGCATTGCAGCCATGAGCATACCTGGTGTCACCTTGTCGCAGTTAGAGATGCATATCATTGCATCAGCCTTGTGGGCGTTGACCATATATTCCACTGAGTCAGCAATGACATCGCGTGATGGCAATGAATAGAGCATACCGTCATGACCCATTGCAATACCATCGTCAACAGCGATAGTATTGAACTCTGCTGCATAGCAACCGAGTTTCTCTATCTCTGCCTTGACAATCTGACCAATCTCATGGAGATGAGTGTGGCCTGGCACAAACTGAGTAAATGAATTGACAATAGCGATGATTGGTTTACCAAACTGCTCACGCTTCATGCCGTTGGCAACCCACAATGCACGGGCTCCAGCCATACGACGACCTTCTGTACAAACAGCACTTCTTAAAGGATGTTTCATCTGTTTTGTTATCCTAAATTTTATTCCAACGGACAAGTCTGTCCGCCATATTAATATCCTAAATAATTCACCCGAGCGTCATTTCACGCGCGTGTATATAAATAATGTCTTGCAAAGATAAACAATTTTTTGCAAATACAAAACAATTTCGCTATATAATTTACTTATGAGTAACAATTTGTTATCAAAAAAGAAAGCCGATTGCCTCACGACAACCGACTTCCGAACAAACTACTTAAAAACTAATCTACTAAAACAAATCAAAAATATCTTTATAATTTACAGTATTTTTTGTTTGCAATTAATTGGTTTTGTTTGATTTTATTGGTTTGGAAAGCTCTATTATATTATTTGGTAATTATTGCCCGTTTTTGATAACCTATGCAAAGATAAACTAATAATTTCTATTTTCCAAACTTTTTTGCAAAAAAATCATATCATATTAATTAATTTAAAAGCAAATCGGACAAAAATATTACTTTTTGTCCGATTTTACTTGTAAATTTAAAACGACCTCTCACTAATTCTCTCTTTCACGCTAAAATTAAAAGTAGAAATCCGCTCACGCATTACCACCCTTTGCTTTCAAGACATTTAAAAGTCCTCCCCATCATGGGGGAGGTGCCCGAAGGGCGGAGAGGGTCCTCTTATTTTTTACATCATACCGCCCATTCCTGGTGCGCCCATTGGTGGAGCAGGCACTGGTTCTGGTTTGTCAACGATGAGGCATTCTGTTGTGAGGAACATTCCTGCGATTGATGCAGCATTCTCCAAGGCAACACGAGCAACCTTTGCAGGATCAACGATACCAGCCTTGCGCAAGTCCTCATAAACATCTGTGCGGGCATTGTATCCATAGTCGCCCTCACCCTCGCGTACCTTCTGTACTACAACAGCGCCCTCGCCACCTGCATTGAACACAATCTGACGCAATGGAGCCTCAATAGCGCGCTCAATGATGCTGATACCTGTCTGTTCATCACGGTTGTCACCCTTCAGGTCGGCAAGAGCAGCGAGAGCACGAATGTAAGTTGTACCACCACCGGCAACAACACCTTCCTCAATGGCTGCACGGGTAGCACAGAGTGCATCGTCAACGCGGTCTTTCTTTTCCTTCATCTCTACCTCAGAGTTAGCACCTACATAAAGCACTGCCACACCGCCAGAGAGTTTTGCAAGACGCTCCTGAAGTTTCTCCTTGTCATAAGAAGATGTGGTATTCTCAATCTCGTTCTTTATCTGTGCCACACGAGCAGCGATGTTTGCCTTGTCGCCAGCACCATCAACAATTGTTGTATTGTCCTTGCCAACAACCACCTTGTCGGCAGTACCGAGCATCTCAACTGTTGCCTGATCGAGGGTTATACCCTTCTCCTCGCTTACTACGATACCACCGGTGAGTGTAGCGATATCCTCGAGCATCGCCTTGCGGCGGTCGCCGAAACCTGGTGCCTTGACAGCACAGATCTTCAAACCTGCACGCAGACGGTTAACAACGAGTGTTGTCAATGCCTCAGAGTCAACATCCTCTGCAATAACGAGCAATGGTCGGCCTGACTCTGCTGCTGGCTGGAGAATAGGGAGGAAATCCTTAATATTGCTAATCTTCTTATCATAGATAAGGATGTATGGATGATCCATCACACACTCCATCTTATCAGTATCAGTAACGAAGTAACCTGAGAGGTAACCGCGGTCGAACTGCATACCCTCAACAACACCGATATAAGTCTCGCGGCTCTTTGACTCCTCGATGGTAATTACGCCATCCTTCGAAACCTTGCGCATTGCGTCAGCAAGGAGTTTACCGATCTCTGGATCGTTGTTGGCACTCACTGTTGCCACCTGCTCAATCTTATCGTAGTTGTCGCCAACGAGTTCTGCATTGCTCTGGATATACTCCACAACAGCCTTCACAGCCTTGTCAATACCACGCTTCAAATCCATAGGATTAGCACCGGCAGTGACATTCTTCAGACCTTCTGCCACGATTGCCTGTGTGAGGATTGTTGCTGTTGTTGTACCATCACCGGCATCATCACCAGTTTTTGAAGCCACACTCTTTACGAGTTGTGCACCTGTGTTCTCAAACTTATCTTCGAGTTCAATCTCCTTAGCAACAGTAACACCATCCTTAGTGATCTGTGGAGCACCAAACTTCTTCTCAATAACAACATTACGGCCCTTAGGACCCAATGTAACCTTAACGGCGTTAGCCAACTGATCGACACCTCTCTTCAAAAGATCGCGCGCATCAATATCGAATTTAATATCCTTTGACATAAAGTAATTTACAATTTACGGATTTACCATTTACAATTTACAGATTTTCTATCACTGCGAGCACATCACTCTGGCGCATAACGAGCAGTTTCTCGCCGTCGAGTTCCACTTCAGTACCTGCATACTTGCCGTAGAGCACTGTGTCGCCTGCCTTGAGAACCATCTCCTCGTCCTTTGTACCGTTACCAACAGCAAGCACCTCACCCTTGAGAGGCTTTTCCTTTGCTGTGTCAGGAATAATAATTCCACCAATTTTCTGTTCTGCCGCTGCTGGCTTCACCAACACACGGTCTGCTAATGGTTTAATGTTCATAGTCGTATATGTTTTTTAATTAATCATTCAAATACCGTTGCAAATAGTCTTGCACTCTAATAGAGTCAAAGTCTGTGCCAACTGCCAATTCGCCCGTAACTCTGCCAAATTGGCAAACAAACGCCCATTCGTATGCACAAATTTGCCAAATTGTGCAAGAAATGCAATAAAAACGCCATTTATGGGCAATATTTGCACAAAAGTTTTGGCTGTGAGCAGAAAAACTTATAACTTTGCACAAAGATTTAAATAATGTGCAACTGATTTGACCGGATTATAACAGTAAAACGGTCAGTTTGTTTGTGTTAATAATAACCATTAAACAAGAAACATGGAAATTCCAAGTTATAACGAGATCTTTGAGAAGGCCATCGTCAAGTATTGGGACCTCAATGCACTGACTGACTTCAAGAGCACTACTCTTCAGTATCAGGATGTTGCAAGAAAGATTGAAAAACTGCATATTCTCTTTGAGAATAGCGGTGTGGTTAAGGGCGACAAGATTGCTATCTGCGGTCGTAACAGCAGCAACTGGGCTGTAGCATTCCTGGCTTCATTGAGCTATGGTGCTGTAGCTGTGCCAATCCTCAACGAATTCCTGCCTGAGCAGATTCATAACATCGTGAACCACTCAGAGTCTAAACTCCTTTTCGTTGGCGACTATGTTGCAAAGCAGATCAACGCTGACGAGATGCCAGCACTCGAGGGTATCATCAATATTCCTGACTATTCGCTTTTCCTCTCTCGTTCAGAACAACTCACATACGCACGCGAACATCTTAATAAATTGTTCGGCGACAAGTATCCAAAGTATTTCCGCAAGGAGCATGTACACTACTACCGCGAGTCAAGTCCAGAGGAAGTTGCAATGATCAACTACACATCTGGTACTACAGGCTTCTCAAAGGGCGTAATGATTCCTTACCGTGCTTTGTGGGGCAACCTCGACTTTGCACAGGATGTACTCGGTTCACACATCAAGGCTGGCGACAGCGTGGTGAGCATTCTTCCTATGGCTCATATGTACGGTATGGCATTCGAGTTCCTCTATGAGTTCGCATCAGGCATCCATATCCACTTCCTCACCCGTATGCCTACACCGACAATCATCGCACAGGCATTCTCTGAGGTAAAGCCAGCAGTGGTAATCGCAGTGCCATTGGTTATCGAGAAGATTATCAAGAAGAAGGTATTCCCAAAGGTGCAGGGTTCACTCATGAAGATGCTCCGCTCTACCCCATTCATCAAGGACAAGATCAATGCAAAGATCAAGGACCAGGTGCTAAGCGCTTTCGGTGGCAACATGTACGAGATTATCATCGGTGGTGCAGCCTTCAACCAGGATGTTGAGGCATTCCTCAAAGAGATTGAGTTCCCTTACACCGTAGGTTACGGCGCAACAGAGTGTGCTCCAATCATCACCTATGAGGATTGGCACGACTTTGCACAGGGTTCATGCGGTAAGGCTGCCCTTCACATGGAAGTAATGATCGACAGCCCAGACCCACGCAATATCCCAGGTGAGATTCTTGCACGTGGTACAAACACCATGATTGGCTACTACAAGAACCCAGAGGCTACAGCAGAGACTCTCGACAGCGATGGCTGGTATCACACCGGCGACCTTGGTCTTATGGACGAGGCAGGCAATGTATTCATCAAGGGGCGTTCAAAGAACATGCTTCTCGGTGCCAACGGTCAGAACATCTACCCAGAGGAGATTGAGGACAAGTTGAACTCACTGCCATTCGTTATTGAGAGCGTTGTCGTTCAACGTGGCGAGAAACTCATTGGTTTGGTATTCCCTGACTTCGAAGAGGCAAAGAACAGTGGTATGACCCGCGAGGATCTCGAGAAGACTATGGAGGAGAACCGTCAGCAGCTCAACCAGATTGTTCCTGCCTACAGCAAGGTTACATCGTTCGAGATTGTTGAGGAAGAGTTCGCAAAGACTCCAAAGAAGAGTATCAAGCGGTTCATGTATAAGTAAAGCCCCACCCTTCCTCCCCAAAGGGGAGGGGTAGGAAACGAAAACGAAGACGAAGACGAAGACGAATGCTTCGTACGAAAACGCAAACGAATACGAAAACATAAGCCCGGAGCGTAATGCTTCGGGCTGTATTTTTGCGTAAAACAACGGCAATTACAATTGGTTTTATTTGGCTAATCAAAAAAACAGTAGTACCTTTGCAGTATATAGTCAAACTACAAAAAAAAACGATTATGAAAAAGATTATCCTTTTGATTGTTGCAATGGCAATGGCAACAATGACTTTCGCACAGAAAGCACCTGGTTCATGGACCTTCACACCATCCGTTGGTCTTACCGTAGCAAACATAACAAGCAATGTGGGCTTTGACCCTAAGGCAGGACTGATAGCCGGTGCTGAGGCAATGTATCAGGTTTCTGATGTCTTCGCCCTCTCGGGAGGAGTGTATTATGCAATGGAAGGGTGTAAATACGGTCTAAATATGGAGGATATTCTTGATTATAGCAGTACCACACGTGGAAACAACTCTCCCGACATTGCTGTGACCGATGCCCATGACTATCTCAACATCCCGATTCTTGTTCAGGCCTATGTCGTAAAAGGACTCGCCGTAAAACTCGGTCTTCAACCAGCCTTTCTCCTCTCAGCCAAGTCGAAGAGCCACTGGGGGGATGGCGACAACGGACATGACACATACGACATAAAGAATGGGCTTAATACTGTTGAACTGTCAATGCCAATCGGAGTAAGCTATGAGTACAAGAACATCGTTCTCGACGCCCGTTATAATCTCGGCCTCACCCACGTTCAGAAGTCAGATCTCATCCCAGGCTTCGGCTTCAAGAAGAACAGCGTATTCCAGGTAATGGTGGGATATAGGTTGTAATTACCCTAAAATAATAGATTAACTAGTATCACAATATCACTAACCACCTTAACTCGTTGATTCTTAGGTTATTGTACAGTGATACTACTATCACTCTAATATCACTTAATATCACTCTAATATCACTGATTTTCGCCAATTTGCGCGCAAATTGGTCATCACCGAGGGGTGGAATGAACAATGCCACAGCGGTACGCCATTGGTAAATACAGTTGTTGGAATAGCGGAATGACATTATTGGAATGATGGTACTCCGTTTTTGGAATGTTAGAATGACACAGTCCGGAGGGTGCTTTGAGGAGCAATTTGCGCGCAAATTCATCGTCAAAGCGGCGGAATGACACCCTCATTTCAGCGGAATGACAACATTAAACCGATAGAATGACAAGATAAAAGCGGTGGAACGATGATAGTTGAATGAATTTATTATATTAAAATAGCCCAGGGCATTGCGCTCTGGGCTATATGTTTGTATGTGCTCCCCATTGTCTGCGACGACGCAATCGCTTTCGCTAAATACTCCCCCTTTGGGGGCTGGGGGGCTGGGGGCTGTTTTACTTACCAAGCAACTTCTTTGCTGCGTCGTTGACAGCCTTTGCCTGCTCTACCTTCTCGTCAGCTTTTGCCTTTGCTTCTGCAGCCTTCTGTGCAGCCTCGGCTGCCTTCTCTACTGCTGGTGCAACTGCCTCTGTCACCTTCTCGGCAGCAGCAGCCTTTGCCTCTTCAACCTTTGCCTCTACAGCAGCCTTTGCTGCTTCCTTAGCACCCTCAGCAAGAGTCTTTGCGTCAGCCTGAACAGCAGCGAGTGCCTCCTCAGCAGTAGCCTCTGCTGATGTAGGGAGGTTCTTGATACCGTCAACAAGACCGAGGATTGTTGCCTCACCGTTAGCGAGGTTCTTGATA
>JAZQOD010000299.1:0-18691 GCA_045627685.1 Prevotella sp.
GGGTGTGGCAGTGCATTGCCGACGATGCGTCACAGTCCTTCATCGCAGGTTGTAGAAATCCGCGATAAGTTCTTCATGGTTGATTGCGGAGAAGGCACACAACTCGCCCTGCGCCGCACTCATGTGCATTTCAATAAAATCATTGCCGTGTTCATCAGTCATCTGCACGGCGATCACTGTCTTGGACTGGTGGGAATGATAAGCACCTTTGGACTCCTCGGTCGTACAGCACCGTTGCATATCTATGCCCCGAAGGAATTAGGCGAGATGCTCCCGGGACAGTTGGAGTTCTTCTGCCACGGATTAGACTTTGAAGTGGTGTTCCATGAGGTTGACACCGAGAAGAACAGCGTCATCTACGACGACCGCAGTCTCACCGTCGAGACAATCCCACTGCAGCATCGAATGCCGTGCTGCGGATTCCTATTCAGAGAAAAACCAGGAAAACGTCATATCCGTCGCGATATGATTGACTTCTACAAGATACCAATCAGTCAGTTGGAGAATATCCGCAGTGGGATGGACTGGACCGATGAGGACGGTGAAACCGTAGAAAACGAACGATTGACAACCCCAGCCGATCCTGCCAGAAGTTATGCTTATTGCAGTGATACCAAATATATCCCGACGCTCCATAAGTTGGTGAGTGATGTCACCATGCTCTATCACGAATCCACCTACGCCGACGACAACCTCGAGAAGGCAAACCTCTACTATCATTCCACAGCCCGTCAGGCAGCCCAGGTGGCACGCGATGCCCATGCTAAATCGCTCCTTTTGGGACATTACAGTCAGCGCTATCTCGATGAATCAGTCATACTCAAAGAAGCCAAGGAAATCTTCCCAAATAGCCTGTTGAGTGCCGAAGGAAAGGTTTTTGAAGTTAAATAATCTTAATTACACAATAAAATCAGCACTGCGCTTCGGTTTTTCGAATTAATAAATTAATTTTGCAGAATAAAAGTTTCGCAAACTCAACTTTTTGGAGTTATGGGGAGTTAAAGGAAGTTATCGGTCGCTTTGCTCCCTGAGAAGTTCTTTCTTGAGGAAAGCGGCAAAGCCGAGCGAAAGGACAATAGTTTTTGCGGAAAGAATCGGGTAAAGAAGAGACATACGTCCCTTAACTTCCCATAACTTCCCAAGCGACGAAGGAGCGATAACTTCTCTTAACTTCCGAAAACAGAGCAAGTCAATCTTGCGATAGTTAAATTAAAAAACGAATGCGTATGACAAAAAATATACTCTCTTTATCACTTGCAGCATTGCTCATGATTTCTGTTCCTGCTGTCAGCATAGCAGAACCAATGATTGAGATATTGGACATGAATGATATCGACCCACAGGGCGTTACCATCAGTGTCAATCAGAATGTGCTTCATGTCAGTGGTGCTGCCGGTCAGGTTCTTCAGGTTTATAATGTCACCGGTGTGTGCGTTATGACAGTGAAGGTAGATGGCGATGAGAAGCACTATGACCTCAACCTCCAGAAGGGTTGCTATATCGTGAAGGTAGGTAAGGTCGTAAGAAAGATTTCTATCCGATAATAATTTTTTGAGTTTTGAAGGCGTTATCAAAACTTATCCTTATAGTTTTCGTGGTATGCAGTTTTTCTGCATGCCACGAAAATCGTTTTAATCCCAACAAGGAACTCACCCTCGATGATTATTCCTCGCTGGTGAACGACGCCTTTGCCTTCAACACAGCAAAAATCAACGAATCCATCGGCAGAATGTGCCGTGCCGATCGCGACACCTTCGAGTTTGATGTCCAAACACGCCAGCACTATCTCGGTACAGAGAAACTCCTCTGGGTCAGTCGTATGGGACTCACTCCGCAGGCTGATACACTCATCAGTTACATAAGCAGAGTAGGAGAGATTGGTTTCTCGACAAAGCGTTTCCGTCTCGATGATATTGAGCGCGATGCGAACACCATGCGAAACCTTGCCTTCGACAAATCAAACGACATCAACACCGTTGCAGCCCGCTTGGACTATAACCTGACAAAGGCTTTCCTGGCATATTATGTAGGTCAGCGATATGGTTTTGTGAAACCACGAAAGGAGTTCAACCATCTGTTGCTCGATGCCAACGACACGCTGAGGGCAACCTATCGCCAGTTGTATGACCTCCCGACGGAATCGCTCGACAAAGAAGGCTACCAGCATCTGCTCGAGAAGATTGCCCAGGACAGTGTGCCAGACCTGTTGCGCAATGCCGAACCACAGGGACCGTTCTATAAGAAACTGAAATCGATGTTGCCGGAAGCAGAAGGAGCACAGCGCAACCGCATCCTTGCCAATATGGAGCGATGCCGCTGGCGTCACGACGATTACCCACATCTCCACGACAAGTATGTTGTGGTGAATATTCCTTCATACCGTCTTATGGCAGTAGCTAAGGACAGCATCCTTGCGATGAATGTGGTCTGCGGAGCCCAGAAAACAAAGACGCCGCTTGTGAACAGCCATATCAACCTCATGGAGTTGAACCCACGATGGGTGATGCCGTCGAGTGTGGTGAAGTATGAGATAGCCCCTCATGCCGGTGACTCGATGTATTTCGCCAGTCGCAACTATGTCATCACCGAGAGGAACACAGGCAAACGAATGTCGCCCCACCAGGTGTCATTCTCGGCTTTCCGTAGTGGAGCGTATGGCGTCTATCAGGAAGGAGGCGAGGGAAATGCCCTCGGACGAATAATATTCCGATTCCCTAACGATTTCGCCATATATCTGCACGACACCTCGTCGAAGAGTGCCTTCGGACGAGAAAACCGCAGTCTGAGTCATGGTTGCATACGAGTGGAGAAACCGTATCAGTTGGCTGAGTTCCTGCTTGAGGACAAGGATAAGACCACCCTCGAGAAGATTAATTATTCAATGAACATGCGCACGCGTGTGAGCGAAGACGGTGAGACGCCCGAGAAAATCGACAAGTCGAAGGTTATCCATAGTCTCCGCGTGAAGCCCGAAGTGCCGGTGTTCATCACCTACCACACGATGTACCTGATGCCTGACGGCACGATGCGTGTCTATAACGATGTGTACGGATACGATCAGGTGTTGACGAGGATTCTCAGTAAATTCCGTTGATTGGCATGGACAAAGAGAAACAGATGATGCAACTGTTGAGCAACGAAGCCACAGCTCGTAAGGGCTTTGAGATGCTCGTGGGCTTGTATAGCGAAAGGCTGTACTGGCAGGTACGTCGTATCGTCATAACTCATGAAGATGCCAATGATGTGGTGCAGAATGCTTTCGTGAAGGCATGGCTGAACCTCGGTGAGTTCGAGAACAAATCGAAGATAAGCACCTGGCTGAGCCGTATCGCCATAAACGAAGCACTCGACTTCATGAGAAAGAAACAGCGCATGGACGGTATCAGTGCCGACGAGAATCCAGCAATGGCAAACAACCTCATGGCCGACGAGTATTTCGATGGTGATGAAACACAGGCGCAGTTGCAGGAGGCAATATCAAAACTGCCGGAAGTGCAGCGAACAGTGTTCAATATGCGTTATTTCGATGAACTGAAATATTCCGAGATAAGTAAGATTCTCGGTACTACAGAAGGCGCGCTGAAAGCCAATTACCACCTCGCTGTGAAAAAAATTGAGAAATTCTTCAAAAATCACGATTAGGAAATTAAACCTTTTTAAGAAAACAAGGTCTATTAGATATAAAATAAACTATCAATGGCAAATTCAGAAGAAATATTAGAGAAGCGGTTTGGACGTAAGACGCCGTTCACTGTACCAGAAGGCTATTTCGCCCAGTTGCAGCAGAATGTGATGGACGCCCTTCCTGAGCAGCCATCAAAGGTGGTGGTGATGACCCCACGTCATCGATTCCTCCGACCAATGGTAGGCATTGCAGCATCGGTATGTATTGCCCTTTTCGGTATGGCTGTGTGGTTCGGTTCGAACTCTGACAGCGACAAGAATGTGGCGTTGGCTGAATCCGATGATTTCGTTGAGATGTTCAGCGATGCCGACGGAGCCGCCGAATATATTATGATGGACAACGAAGATATATATGCGTTTGTTTCGCAGAACTAATCATACACAAACAATGAAAAAGTATTTAATAATAATGATTGCTCTTGTTTGCAGTCTCGGCATTTCCGCACAGGAGCAAAAGAAGCAGCACCGCCCATTCGATCCACAGAAGTTCGAACAGAGTCTTGAGCAGTATGTCATCCAGAAGGCAGGCATCACTCAGGCAGAGACAACAGGCTTTCTTCCTATCTTCCGCGAGATGAGAAAGAAAGAGGTGGAGATAATGCAGAAAGGTCGCAAGGCCGTTTCGGGCAAGCCGAAGACAGAGCAGGAGTGGGAGCAGAAACTCCGCGAACATGATAATGCGGAAATACAGTTGAAGAAGATCCAGCAGACATATCATATTCGTTTACTTAAAGTGCTGCCGGCGTCAAAGATTGTTAAGATGACGCGTGCTGAGGAAGAGTTCCATCGTGAGGCATTCAAACAGATTCATGCAAACCACGATGGACGAGGCAACCACAGACGCGGTCATCAAAATTCAGGTAACAAATAGTTTTTTTTGCTCTCCGTCTCACCCAGACGGAGAGATTTTTTAGACCCTCTCTGCCTTCGGCATCTCCCCCTAAATGGGGAGAAAATTGCGATGGCGCCAACTTTTCACTTTTCACTTTTCACTTTTCACTTGTTTGCATGCGTTATTTCATATATTTCAGTTACGACGGAACGGCCTATCATGGTTGGCAGATTCAGCCTAACGGCAATTCCGTTCAGGAAGAGTTGCAGAACGCCCTCTCCACAGTGCTCCGTAAAGAAACGGAGGTGGTAGGAGCCGGCAGAACTGATGCCGGTGTGCATGCCCGTCAGATGGTGGCACATTTCGACTTCGACACAGCACTCGACTGTCCACAGTTGGCTTATCGCCTGAACCGTATCCTCCCTCGCGACATCTCCGTATATAGCGTGGAACATGTTGCCGACGATATGCACGCCCGTTTCTCCGCAACCAAGCGCACATATCATTATTATGTCCATACGCGCAAGGATCCGTTCTGCCGTCACTATTCATGTCAGTTGCACTATGACCTTGATTTCGACAAGATGAACCAAGCCGCTGAGCATTTGCTTCATGTCGAGGATTTCGGTGCTTTCTGCAAGAGTCACAGCGATGTGAAGACTACACTGTGCGATGTCACCGAAGCCCGCTGGATTCAGGACTCAGAGCATAGTTGGCATTTCGTCATTGCCGCCAACCGATTCCTCAGGAATATGGTACGCGCTGTTGTAGGAACCCTCGTAGAGGTCGGTCGTGGACGAATGAGCATCGAAGAGTTTGATGCCGTCGTTGCCGGAAAGAAGCGCACCGCCGCCGGTGAAAGCATGCCAGGTAATGCGCTGTTTTTGGAGAAAGTTGAATATTAGACCCCCTCAGCCCTCCCCGAAGAGGAGGGGAGCCTCACCCCCTAACCCCCTTGACATTTGTCGAGCCTCGGCTGCACTCGGGAAATTGAGATAAATTCTCTTTCCTCTCGTTTGCACGAGCCTTCCCACAAGGCGAGGGGGAACCCATCCGGGGAAGGGTCTTATGTTGGCTTTTCTGTCGGAGTCTGCATCATCGCTAATTTTTAACTTTTCACTTTTCACTTTTAACTTTCTCCCCCGGGAGGGGGTCTCTTTATGTGGTTACTTCTTGCATTCCTTTCTGCCTTTCTTTTGGGATTCTACGATGTCTTCAAGAAGATGTCGCTGAAGGGCAATCCTGTCAATCCGGTGCTGTTTCTTAACACCCTGTTTTGTTCACTTTTCTTCGCACCGTTTATTGTGCTGTCGTATAACACAGAGATGCTCGACGGAAGTCTTTTTCATGTGGCATCTGGTGGGTTCGAACAGCACCGATGGATAATGCTCAAGAGTCTCATAGTGCTATCTTCGTGGGTTTGTGGATATGTGGCAATGAAGAATCTTCCAATCACTATTGTCGGTCCTGTCAATGCCACCCGTCCCGTGATGGTGCTTGTGGGAGCTATGCTCGTGTATGGTGAACATCTCAACATGTGGCAGTGGATTGGCGTACTCTTAGCCATACTCTCGTTTTTCCTGCTGAGCCGCAGTGGCAAGAAGGAAGGAATCCGCTTTTCCCACAACCGATGGGTGTACTTCCTCGTGTCGGCAGCAGTCCTTGGTGCAGTCAGTGGATTGTACGATAAATTCCTAATGGCAAAACCAGAGAATGGTGGAGTAGGGCTTGACAAGATGATGGTACAGTCATGGTTTAATATCTATCAGTGTGTGCTGATGGGTGGCGCACTGCTGGTGTCGCGCATTTTCGATAAAACGGGCGGCACACCATTCCAGTGGCGTTGGTCGATTCTCGGCATATCACTGTTCATCTGCATGGCCGACTTTGCGTATTTCTTCTCGTTGAGCCATGATGGAGCCATGATATCAATGGTGTCGATGATTCGTAGAGGAAGTGTAGTTGTGAGTTTCCTGTTTGGTGCGATGATCTTCCGCGAGAAGAACCTGAAAGCAAAAGCTTTCGATATGTTCCTTGTGCTTCTTGGTATGCTCTGCATCTGGATCGGAACAAGATAATCAGCCCCCCTCCAACTCCCCCCTTATTGGGGGAGGGCTTAGAAAGTTAGCCTCATTATGCCATAATTACTGATTTTGTGTCAAAATGATAACGATTAATTGAAATATTCAATTGTTTTTCTTTCATATCTCAATTATTGTTTGTATCTTTGCATGCATATTTTTAAGTAAACACCAATTTTTATGGCGCGTAATATTTTCAGAGGCCTGGGACTGGCGTTGGTGACGCCGTTCACCGACGAAGGTGCGGTGGATTATCAGGCACTCAAAAGATTGATTGAATTTCAGATAACAAACGGAGCAGATTTCCTTTGCATTCTTTGCACAACAAGCGAGACCCCTTGTCTTACAGCCGAAGAGAAGAAGGCTGTGAAGGATCTTATTGTGGAGGTGAACAACGGTCGTCTGCCGATAATGATGGGTTGTGGAGGCAATAACACCCAGGCGGTGGTAAACGAACTGAAGACCGGTGATTTCAAAGGCATCGACGGTGTGCTGAGCGTTTGCCCTTATTATAACAAACCCTCGCAGGAAGGTCTCTATCAGCATTTCAAGGCTATCGCTGAGGCAAGTCCGCTGCCGGTAATCCTCTATAATGTTCCTGGTCGTACAGGTATCAACATGAAGGCTGAGACGACCGTTCGCCTGGCTCGCGATTGCGAGAACATCGTGGCGATAAAGGAAGCCAGCGGTTCGTTGGAGCAGATTGATGAGATTATAAAGAACAAGCCCGACGACTTCGATGTGCTGAGCGGCGACGATGCACTGACATTCTCGGCAGTGGCAAGTGGTGCAGCAGGTGCTATCTCGGTTATTGGCAATGCTCTTCCAAAGCAGGTGTCGCGAATGATACGCTTGGAGTTCCGCGGTGAGTATGAACCAGCAAGAAAGATTCATCACATGTTTACCGAACTCTATAAACTCCTGTTCGTTGATGGCAATCCTGCTGGTGTGAAGGCTCTGCTGTCGGAGATGGGATATATCGAGAACAACCTCCGTCTGCCTCTGGTGCCAACGAGAATCACCACAAGGGAGAAGATGGCACAGATTCTCCGTGAGTTGACAATATAAAAATTGAAAATATTATAAGAGAAATGGATAGACTTTTTGTTTTCGACACAACATTGCGTGATGGTGAGCAGGTACCGGGATGCCAGTTGAACACCATTGAGAAGATTCAGGTGGCTAAAGCCCTTGAGCAGTTGGGCGTCGATGTCATTGAAGCCGGATTCCCGATTTCAAGTCCAGGCGATTTCAATTCAGTTATAGAAATATCGAAGGCTGTCACATGGCCAACCATCTGTGCCCTTACCCGTGCAGTGGAGAAGGATATCGACTGTGCTGCCGAGGCTCTGCAGTATGCAAAACGTAAGCGCATCCACACAGGTATCGGCACAAGCGAGAGCCACATCCGATATAAGTTCAACAGTACCCCTGACGAGATTATCGAGCGTGCAGTCCGTGCTGTGAAATATGCAAAGAAGTATGTTGAGGATGTGGAGTTCTACGCCGAGGATGCAGGTCGTACTGACAACGAGTATCTTGCTCGTGTCATCGACGCTGTAACCAAAGCCGGCGCTACCGTCTGCAACATCCCTGACACAACAGGATTCCGTGTACCAAACGAATACCAGGAGAAGATAGCCTACCTCTACGAGCATGTTGATGCCTTCGCTGCAGGTAAGTCGATACTCTCTACCCATTGTCATAACGACCTCGGTATGGCGACAGCCAACACCGTAGCAGGTGTCCTTGGCGGTGCCCGTCAGGTGGAGGTGACCATTAACGGCATCGGTGAGCGTGCAGGAAACACATCGCTCGAGGAGATTGCAATGATTTTCAAGACTCACCCGGATTTGGGCATCGAGACAAACATCAATACCACCCGTATCTTCCCTACAAGCCGTATGGTAAGTGGACTGATGAACATGCCTGTTCAGCCAAACAAGGCAATCGTTGGTCGTAACGCCTTCGCCCATTCATCAGGCATCCATCAGGATGGCGTGTTGAAGAATGCTTCTACCTACGAGATTATGGATCCAAAGGAGGTGGGTATCGATGATAATGCTATCGTACTGACAGCACGCTCTGGTCGTGCTGCGTTGAAGCATCGTCTGCATATCAATGGTGTTGACATCGAAGGCGACAAACTTGATGCACTGTATCAGGAGTTCCTTAAGTTGGCCGACAAGAAGAAGGAGGTTACCGACGATGATATTCTCATCCTTGCTGGTGCCGACAGAGCATCGGCAGGCAGCGTGAAACTCGAGTACCTCCGCGTGTCATCGGGCACAGGCGATGTTAGTTCTATCGCAGCCATTGGTCTCGACATTGCTGGTCAGAAGTTTGAGGCAGGTTCAACAGGTAACGGTCCTGTAGATGCAGCCATCAACGCCTTGAAGCAGATTATCCGTAAGGAGATGATAATCAAGGAGTTCACCATTCAGGCTATAAGCAAAGGTTCAAACGATATGGCGAAGGTTCACATGTCAGTGGAATACGACGGAAGAGTATATTATGGTTTCTCCGCAAACACCGACATCGTCCAGGCTTCAGTAGAAGCATATATTGATGCAATCAACAAGTTCAAATAAAGAGACCCTCTCCCCAGAATTATTTCTTAGACAAAAAATAAGAACGATTAATATGAAAAGTTTATTTGACAAAATATGGGACTCGCATGTTATCCAGAATGTGGAGGACGGTCCTACACAGTTGTATATCGACAGACTGTTTGCTCATGAGGTGACATCACCACAGGCGTTTGACGCACTGAGAGACAAGAATATCAAGGCACTGCGTCCTGATCATGTTTATGCAATGCCAGACCATAACACCCCTTCCGATCAGCAGTTGGAAATCGGTGACCCAATAGGCAAGACTCAGGTGGAGGCACTCGCAAAGAACTGCTGCGAGTTTGGTATCACACACTTTGCCATGGGTACAAAAGATAATGGTATCATACATGTCGTTGGTCCTGAGAAGGCACTCTCGCTGCCAGGCATGACCATCGTTTGTGGCGACTCACACACCTCTACCCATGGTGCAGTAGGTGCTATTGCTATGGGTATCGGTACATCTGAGGTAGCACAGGTGCTCGCTTCACAGTGTATCCTCCAGACGAAGCCAAAGACAATGCGCATCAACATCGAGGGTGAACTCCAGCCAGGTGTTACAGCCAAGGATGTGGCTCTCTACATCATGGCACAACTCACCACCAGTGGTGCTACCGGCTATGCAGTGGAATATGCTGGTTCTACAATCCGCAATATGTCAATGGAAGGTCGTCTTACTCTCTCGAACCTCTCTATTGAAATGGGTTCGCGCGCGGGTATCATCGCTCCAGATGAGACAACATTTGCTTACCTGAAGGATCGTGAGTATGCTCCAAAGGGCGAGGCTTGGGATAAGGCTGTGGAATATTGGAAGACACTCCGCTCAGACGACGATGCTGTATTCGACAAGGAGGTGACATACAAGGCTGAGGATATCAAGCCACGCATCACCTACGGTACAAACCCTGGTGCTGGTATCGCCATCGACGAGTGCATCCCTACACTCGATGAGATGAACGAGGCAGAGAAGGCACAGTTTGTTGGTATGCTCGATTATATGCAGTTCCAGCCTGGTCAGAAACTCGAGGGAACACCAGTGGATTACTGTTTCCTTGGTGCTTGTACCAACGGACGTATAGAGGACTTCCGTGCTTTCGCCTCTGTTGTGAAAGGCAAGAAGAAGGCCGACAATGTTGTTGCATGGCTCGTTCCAGGTTCATGGCTCGTTCGCCAGCAGATCATCGACGAGGGTATCGACAAGATTCTCGAAGAGGCTGGTTTTGAACTCCGCTTGCCATCGTGCTCGGCTTGTTTGGCAATGAACCCAGACAAGGTGCCTGCAGGCAAACTCGCTATCTCAACAAGCAACCGTAATTTCGTTGGTCGTCAGGGACCAGGTGCTCGCACAATCCTTGCAAGTCCACTGACAGTGGCAGCATCAGCAATTACTGGTGTTATCACCGATCCAAGGGGGACCCTCTCCGAGGTAAAGGAAACAAACACTCCTGACGTCCGCAAGGTCTTGACCGATATCCCAGCAAAGTGTCCTAATGCCGCCTATCCATCAGCATTTGAAACTGCTCCCCATCATGGGGGAGCTGCCCAGAGGGCTGAGGGGGTCACCATCATCCAGTCAACATGTATCCCAATCAATATCGATAACAACAACACCGATAATATCATTCCTGCGCGTTACCTCGCGTTCACCACACGCGATCCAAAGTTCTATGGCGATGCATTCATGCACGACCTGCGCTTTGATGCCAACAACGAACCGGTGGCTGACTTCGTGATGAACAAGCCAGAGTTCTCGGCAATGCCATCAGCGGGAATCCATCAGATCATCGTCGGTGGACAGAACTGGGGTAGTGGTTCGTCACGCGAGCATGCCGCATGGGCTATCGCTGGTTATGGAGTGAAGGCAGTCATCTCGTCATCGTTTGCCGATATCCACCGCAACAACCTGCTCAACTGTTTCGTGTTACCAATCATCGTAAGTCGCGAGTTCCAGTTGGAGTTGTTTGCTTCAATCGAGAAGGACCCACAGATGGAGGTGAAGATCGACCTGCCTAACCAGACAGTGACAAATATGGCGACTGGCAATTCAGAGCATTTCGACATCAACTCATACAAGAAGTATTGCCTGATGAACGCCTACGACGACATCGACTTCCTCCTGTCGAACAAGGATAAGATTGAACTCTATGAGGAGACCCTCCCCTAACCCCTCGCCAGGAGGGGAACTTGAAATGTTTGTGTAATATGAGTGATACACGATTTCATCAATACAATACCGCGGCTCCGGATAGGTATGAACTTTTGAAGGGGTTCGCAGAAAGGATGAGGAAATTCCCTACTGAAGCAGAAGCTTACCTTTGGAACTATATCTCTGCAAGGAAGATGGGGATTAAATTCAACCGCCAACATATCATAGGTGACTTTATTGTTGACTTTGTCAGTTTGAAATATAAAATAGTCATAGAAGTGGATGGTGGGTATCACTACGAAGAAGAACAAATTATTTCAGATGAGGAACGAACCAATTGCCTTAACCGTATGGGATTTGAGGTAATTAGATTTGGAAATGACGAAGTGTTAACTGAAATTGATACAGTCTTGGACAAAATCCAAAGTACAATTGACAAAACGCTAAGAAGGATTAATGAATTACCCTCCTCTAACCCCTCACTATGAGGGGAACGTGAAATGTCAACCCTTCCCTGGCCCCTCACCAGGAGGGGAACTTGAAATGATAGATTAATATGAGTGAATTATATAAGATAGTATCCAATCCCCCTCCTGGAGAGGGGGTAAGGGGGAGGGTGGAGATAATGGACACCACACTCCGCGATGGTGAGCAGACCAGCGGAGTGTCTTTTCTTCCGCATGAGAAGTTGCAGATAGCGCGTCTTCTGTTGGAAGAACTGTGCGTTGATAGAGTTGAGGTGGCTTCGGCTCGTGTCTCGGAAGGAGAATTCGAGGCAGTGCAGAGTATCTGCCGATGGGCAAAGAAACGAGGACATCTGCATAAGGTGGAAGTGCTCGGCTTTGTTGATGGCGGTAAGTCGCTCGATTGGCTCGAACAGGCGGGTGGACGCGTGATAAACCTTCTTATGAAGGGCTCCTACCGTCATTGCACCGAACAGTTGCGCAAGACTCCAGATGAGCATATTGCCGATGTGCAGGCTTCCATCAGTGACGCACATCAGCGAGGCATGGATGTTAATGTCTATCTCGAGGACTGGTCGAATGGCATGAAGGATTCGCCTGAATATGTATATAAGGTGATGGACGCACTGCGTGAATGCGGCGTTAAGCGATTCATGCTTCCTGACACTCTCGGTGTGCTCAACCCATTGAAGGTCATCGAGTATATCCGTAAGATGGTGAAGAGATACCCAGAGGCGCATTTCGATTTCCATGCCCACAACGACTACGACCTTGCCGTGAGCAATGTCCTCGGTGCCGTTCTCTCCGGAGCAAAAGGTCTCCATACGGCTATCAACGGTCTGGGCGAGAGGGCTGGCAATGCACCGCTCGCATCGGTTCAGGCTATCTTGAAAGACCATTTCAATGCTCATACGAGTGTTGATGAGTCGAAGTTGAACGAAGTGTCGCACCTTGTGGAGAGTTATTCCGGAATAGCCATCCCACCAAACAAGCCAATCGTGGGAAGCAGTGTCTTCACCCAGGTGGCAGGAGTGCATGCCGATGGCGACAATAAGAACGGACTCTATCAGAATGCCCTCTTGCCAGAGCGATTCGGCAGAAAGCGCGAATATGCACTTGGCAAAGCCTCGGGCAAAGCCAATATCCGCAAGAACCTCGAAGAACTGGGACTCGACCTGTCGGAAGAGGCAATGAAGAAGGTGACAGCCCGTATCATTGAACTTGGCGACAAGAAGGAACTGGTGACACAGGAAGATCTGCCGTATATCGTGAACGATGTGCTGAAACATGCCAATATCGAGGAAAAGGTGAAACTGAAGAGTTACATGGTATCGACAGCCTACGGATTGAAACCGGTAGCATCGGTGCAACTCGATGTGAACGGTCAGATATACGAAGAGACAGCCACTGGCGACGGTCAGTATGATGCTTTCATGCGTTGCATCCGTCATATCTACAAGCAGAAACTCGGTCGCACTTTCCCATGGCTTGCCAATTACAATGTGAGCATTCCGCCGGGAGGTCGCACTGATGCGTTGGTGCAGACAACCATCGAGTGGGAGCATGAAGGCAAATCGTTCCGCACTCATGCCCTCGATGCTGACCAGACCGAGGCGGCAATAAAGGCAACAATTAAAATGCTGAATATAATAGAATAATTAAAAACAATATAGTTATGAATCTGAAAATTGCAGTTCTGGCTGGTGATGGTATCGGACCAGAGATTATGGAGCAGGGCGTCGCAGTGCTCGATGCTGTTGCTAAGAAATTCGGACACGAAGTAAGTTACAAAGAGGCTCTCTGTGGTGCTCATGCCATTGATGAGGTGGGCGACCCATTCCCTGAGGAGACATTCCAGGTTTGCGAAGAGGCTGACGCAGTGCTCTTTGCAAGTGTAGGCGATCCAAAGTTCGATAACAACCCAACAGCCAAGGTGCGCCCTGAGCAGGGACTCCTTGCCATGCGTAAGAAACTCGGTTTGTTTGCCAACATCCGTCCTGTCACAACATTTGATTGCCTCGTTCATAAGTCACCACTGAAGGATGAACTCGTGCGCGGTGCTGACTTCATCTGTATCCGTGAGCTTACCGGTGGTATGTACTTCGGCAAGAAGCAGGAACCAACAGTCAATGCTGATGGTGTGGAAGATGCTCTCGACACCAACTACTATTCTCGTCCAGAGGTAGAGCGCATCATCCGCGTGGCTTATCAATATGCTCGTCAGCGTCGTAAGCACCTCACCGTTGTTGACAAGGCTAATGTGCTCGCTTCATCACGCCTCTGGCGTAAGGTGGCACAGGAGTTGATGGTGGAATATCCTGATGTTACAACCGACTTCATGTATGTTGACAATGCCGCAATGCGTATGATTCAGGATCCAAAGTTCTTCGATGTGATGGTCACAGAGAACACCTTTGGCGATATCCTCACCGACGAGGGTTCATGCATCACTGGTTCTATGGGCTTGCTCCCATCAGCATCTACCGGTTCATCGACACCTGTGTTTGAACCAATCCACGGCTCATGGCCACAGGGTAAGGGTTTGAACATCGCCAACCCATTGGCACAGATTCTCTCTGTAGCAATGCTCTTCGAGTATTTCGACCTTAAGGAAGAAGGCGCACTGATCCGCGAGGCTGTCAATGCATCGCTCGACCAGAATGTACGCACTCCTGAGATTCAGGTAGAAGGTGGCGAGAAGTACGGCACAAAGGAAGTAGGTCAGTGGATTGTGGAGTATATCAATAAGAAGTAAGACCCCACAGCCCCTTTCCCCTCCCGGACCCTCTCCCCTTGCGCTTCGCGCTCTTCCCTCTCCCGTATCGCTTCGCTAGGGCGAGGGCGTTGAAATGCCTCGTCTTCGTATTCGTATTCGTCTTCGTTAATAAAAATATGTCATTATGTCATTCTTTCTCCGCATGCGCTATGAAAGCGTCTCCTTCGTCGCCGAGCGTTGTCTAAAAAAAACATACATCATTCTGCTGCTTCTCTGCTCGGTGGGATGCTCGGCACAGACACCGAAGGAACTACGCGACAGCCTCGCCGCTGCCGTGAAGGAACTGGCGTATCGTCCGGATTCCCTCGACCTCCGATTGAAGAAGGCTGCATGGAATCTGCAACTCGAGCAGTGGGACTACGCACGCGAGGAATATGACTATGTCTTGAAGATGGACAAGGAGAATGTGGCGGCTCTGTATTACCGGGCTTTCGCCAACGAGAAACTCGGACGACTGAAATTCGCCCGTCTCGACTATCAGGCACTGCTCACCATCGTGCCAGGCAATTTCGAGGCACAGTTAGGTCTTGCCCTCCTCAACCAGAAAGACAAGCACTACCGCGAAGCCCTCGACATGCTCAATGCCCTTTGCGATCGCCATCCGGGACGCAGTGAGGCGTTTGCAGCCCGAGGTGGGGTAGAGGTGGAGCGCAAGATGTATGACTTGGCGATTTACGATTTCACACAGGCCATCGCACTGGAGCCCGACAATACCGACTACCGTCTCTCGCGCGTGGACGCGTATATTAAACAAGGTAAGAAAGCCGATGCCCGACACGAACTCGACATCCTCGTCACTATGGGCATCTCAAAACCATCACTCGTAGATTTATACAAAAAAACAAAATAATTATGAACAACGATCAGACAATTTTCAATCTCATTGAAGAAGAACACCAGCGTCAATTGCGTGGTATCGAACTCATCGCTTCCGAGAACTTCGTCTCTGACGAGGTGATGCGTGCCATGGGGTCTTGCCTCACAAACAAATATGCTGAGGGTTATCCAGGAAAGCGCCACTACGGTGGTTGCCAGGTAGTTGACAAAGTAGAGCAACTCGCCATCGACCGCATCTGCGAACTTTATGGCGCTGAGTATGCCAACGTACAGCCACACTCTGGTGCACAGGCTAATGCAGCAGTGCTCCTCGCAGTGCTTCAGCCAGGCGACAAATTCATGGGACTCGACCTCAACCATGGTGGTCACCTCTCACACGGTTCGCTCGTCAACACATCTGGTATGCTCTATAAGCCAGTACCATACTACCTCAATGAGGAGGGTAGAGTAGATTACGACGAGATGGAGCGCATCGCCCTCGAGGAAAAGCCAAAACTCATTATCGGTGGTGCTTCGGCTTACTCTCGTGAGTGGGATTATGCTCGTATGCGTGCCATCGCCGACAAGGTTGGTGCCCTGCTCATGATTGATATGGCACACCCTGCAGGTCTCATCGCTGCCGGATTGCTCGACAACCCAGTGAAGTATGCACATATCGTAACATCAACAACCCATAAGACACTCCGTGGTCCTCGTGGTGGTATCATCCTCATGGGCAAGGACTTCGACAACCCTTGGGGCAAGACAACCAAGAAGGGTGTCATCCGCAAGATGTCATCACTCCTCAACTCAGCAGTGTTCCCTGGTCAGCAGGGCGGTCCATTGGAGCATGTCATTGCAGCAAAGGCAGTAGCATTCGGTGAGGCACTCCAGCCAAAGTTCAAGGAGTATGCACTTCAGGTCAAGAAGAATGCCGCAGTGCTGGCAGAAGAGTTGGTGAAGCGTGGTTTCAAGATTGTGTCAAACGGCACCGACAACCATTCTATGCTCGTTGACCTCCGTACAAAGTATCCTGAGATGACCGGTCGCATTGCAGAGAACGCTCTCGTTGCTGCCGACATCACAGTCAACATGAACCTCGTGCCATTCGACAGCCGTTCTGCATTCCAGACCTCTGGTATCCGTCTCGGTACCCCAGCCATCACCACCCGTGGTGCAAAGGAAGACCTGATGGTAGTCATTGCCGAACTCATCGAGACCGTTTTGAACGATCCAGAGAACGAGGAGGTAATCGCATCAGTACGCGCCAAGGTAAACGACATCATGAAGGATTACCCAATCTTCGCGTGGTAAGAATAAAAGACCCCAGTAAATTTCTGTGTCTTGAAGATTGAAGAAAACCGAAATAAACCCCTTGAAGAGGATGGGCACTATCGTGTCTGATGCTATACTTCCATTTTGTTCTTATAAGAATAAATTCTTAACACCCAAACTGAAAGCATATCATCACTTTCTTGCAGAAAGTTTTCATCCTCTTCAAGGCGATAAACAGGCTCGTTTCACTCGCGATAAACAAAGCTACGCACGGAGAAGTAATTTTCAGTAAAGATTTTCAGTTTCGATTATGAGGAGCTTCGCGACGACCATCAAGCAAATAACTCGTCCCAATATTTTTAGCAGGATTTTCAGTAATTATTTTAAAATCTTCACTAAAAATCTGACTGATAATAGTTGACGATATTCTTTTTGAGGGTCGCTGACGCTCAAAATCTTTACTTAAAATCTACTCAAAATCTTTCCGTGCAATCTACATCCGAATGGTTGTTTATTTTCGGTTTATCGCCTTGCGGTTATGTCGAGTGGTGAGAAGCACCACGCTGATGTGAGTGGTTCAAAATATCTGGATGCTTGCATACAAGTATTTTGAAACGCTCATAGCAGCAAGCCGACAGGCTCGACGTAAGCACAAGGGGTTTTTCCGGTTTTTGTCATTCAAACACGGCGTTTTACGGACGAACAATAGAAAAATTGCAAAAAGGTACAATAAAATTTGGTGATTCCAATATTTTGTTGTACCTTTGCATCCGCAAATAAGCAATGGTGCCTTGGATGAGTGGCTTAGTCAACGGTCTGCAAAACCGTGAACACCCGTTCGAATCGGGTAGGCACCTCATAAGAAAGTCTCAGTCGTAATGGCTGAGACTTTTCTTTTTTTGTTACTTCATCTCTCGTGCTCTAATGAGATACAGCATACTGCGATTACTCCTGCGCTTGGCGATGTTCATCTTGCGGAGCACATTGCCTAACTTGATGAGATTATTATCCGTCTTCTTGTTGAAAGCCGGCTGAGTCTGCAGTATTGCCATAATCTCCGTAGAGGTCAACCACTCACCATTCTCCTCATCGGTTTCCTCGGCTGCAGAGAAAGCATTAACGAAAAGCATCTCCAGTGGCTGACGCACCTCAAATTGTCCGTTGGTCTCACGAATCAACTGCTCGTCCTCGTCGTTTATCCAATAGCGCTCGCCACGGTTTATCAGTTCCATAGCCTGGGCATATAACTGACCATAATCTATCTGCACATCGGTATTGATCTTGTCCGTGACATTCACACAGAGATAACGGCGGTTACCTGTTGGATCGCGCAACACCTCGTCGCTGTTGGTTGTTCCAATGAAAGACGCATATCTGCGCTGGGTGGCAATCGTCTCGCTGTACATACGACGGATATTTGTTGCCGGCTTCTGGAAGAGGTGCTTCACAAAGGCAAACTGCTTCTCTGATAGCTGGTCGAACTCATCGATGTTCACAAGCATGAATCGGCTCAGTGTTCGTTCTGCCTCGATGTTCGAACGGAAGTCGATGCTGTCGGTATAGAACATCTGCAACTCCGGTGGCAACAGCAATCGGCAGAATGTTGACTTGCGATATCCCTGAGCACCAATGAGAATCGGTGCTGTGCTGTTGGCATGACGCTCATCACCGTTCATCCAGTGAGCCACCATCGAGAGGAACCACTGGCGGAAGAGTCTCTGCCAGTAAGGATTGTCCGTTGGCACAATATCTGCTAAAGCCTTTATGCTGTCCTTGCCATCCCATTTTGGCAAACGGCGGAGATAGTCCTCAACAGGATTATAAATAGGTATGCGCGAAGAATGCACCAATTCGTCCACCTCGCCGAAGGTCGGTTCTATGCCCTCAATCAAAGCCTCATGATGAATAGTGTTCAAGTCTCTGCGACCTAATTCACGATAAACGAACACCAATGACTGCTTCTCGCGGAACTCGGTCATCTGCAAAACCTCGTTGAAACGGATGT